>CAYUQW010000101.1:0-5843 GCA_964446985.1 uncultured Flavobacteriaceae bacterium | reverse complement strand
GCCTCCGATTTGGGCAACCGCGAAGTAAGTACGGTAACCGAAGCCTTGCAAGCACAAGTTCCCGGCGCTTATATTTCCAGAAACAACGGATCCCCCGACGGAAGTATCAGTGTTCGCTTGCGTGGTCCCAGCACCATTCTCGGTAGTTCCGAACCGCTCATTATGATCGATGGAGTCATCGTCAACAACGAAGACCGAAATATCGGCGGATTGGGTTCGGCTTCGCAGAATGCTTTGGTTGATATAGATATGGATGACATCGACCATATCGAAGTATTGAAAGGGCCTGCCGCTTCGGCCATTTACGGTTCCATAGCAAGTAACGGTATCATCAACATCATCACTAAAAAAGGAAAAACGGGTGAACCCACCGTTACGGTTAACTCGAAAATGAACTTCAACGAAGTGCGAAAATACAAACCGTTGAATACCGTAAAACTCTACAAAAATACCCATACGGGAACCATCGAACCCCTACCGGCACAATACGGAAATACCAAATTGGACCGTTACGATTGGGGAAAAGATTATATCTTCCGTAAAGCACAAGGATACTATAATTCCGTTAATATTTCCGGAGGAACCCAATCAACCAAGTATAACATCAGCGGAGCCGTACTTTCCAATGACGGTGTTCTGCGCAATACCAACTTCAAACGAAATAATTTGCGCGTACGTATCGATCAAAAAATCAGTAAAATCCTTTCCGTTGAAGGTTCATTGTACTATGCCAACACCAACACAAAAGAAATCCCTTTCGGTGACGGTTGGACTGCCAATCCGATGATCGGATATCTCTTCGGAGACAATATGGTAAGCCCCTACCCCAATAGTCGAGGTGTTTATCCCTTGATCAAAACCGTACCTTCAAGCGATACACAAGGTGGATTGCGCTACCTCGATTTCACCGGTTCGGGACACCAAGCATGGTATGGAAACCCTTACGAATGTATTGATTTGACCGATATCAGATTAAAATCTTACCGTATTATCCCCAATGTTCAAATCAAACTTAAACCCTTCAAAGGTTTGAACATTAAGTATAATATAGGATATGATATCAACTCCAGCAAACAATATTTCCATGTTCCTTTCGGATTTACTAGTGACGGCGACGGTCAATTGAGCAAATCCAATGCATTTACCAATATTTTCAACTCTAATTTGGATGCCGCTTATAATTACAATATAACCGACAATATCAAAGCAACTACCGGTATCGGAGCCAATTATCTCTATCGCGGATTGGAAACCTACCACATGTTGCAACGACAACTGCCCATCTTCGACAATGTATTGGTAATTACCGGAGATAACGCAACCTCCAACGGTATTTATGAACGTTCCTTGTGGGGCGGTTACATGCAACAAGTATTCAACTTCAATGAAACTTTCTTCCTTACCTTGGCAGGTCGTATTGACGGTGCCTCCACTTTCGGTAAAAACCAACGAAATCAATTTTATCCGAAAATTTCCGGTTCGTTCATCTTATCCAATCTGGATTTCTTCAAAAACTCACTCGGCAAATATGTTAATGAATTTAAGCTGAGAGCCGCTTACGGTGAAGCCGGAAACCTCTCCGTATTGGATTCCCCGGCATTAAACTATACCTATCTCGGCACTTTGTACAGCGCCAATTCCTACAATGGCCAAACAATGTATCTGCCCAATCTTGCCGACGGAAACAAAAACATTCGTCCCGAAAGAAGTAAAGAATTCGAAGCCGGATTCGATCTTTCCGCATTCAACGGCCGCCTCGGTGCGGAATTCACCTACTACAGACAAGATATCAAAGACTTGGTATTGAACCGTCTCTTGGCTCCTTCCACCGGTTTCCGAAGCCGTTATGAAAATGTAGGCTCCATGATCAACAAAGGGTTTGAAATCGGTATTAACGGAACCCCTGTAAAAACAACGGATTTCAAATGGGATGCCACCTTCAACTTCTCCCATAACGAAAACCGTGCATACGACGTTCCGGGATACCGTATCCAAGTAGCCGGATTCGGCGGTACTTCCGTTGTTCAGGAAGGACAGCCCGTCGGCGCATTCTACCTCTATTATTATGCCACCGATCAAAATGGTAATTGGGTTTTGGATGCCAACGGTAACCCTCAACGTGCTCGCGGACATTACGAAGACAGAGACGGAGACGGATTTGCCGAAACGCCTGTTCAAGACTTTGACAACAACGGCCAACCTACCGGTGCATTACTGAAAAAAGTCATCGGAAAACCCAATCCCGATTACATTGCCTCATTATCTCAAAATTTCACCTACAAAAACTTCACCCTCCGCGTGGTTTTGGAAGATGTACACGGATTCAATGTGTTGGATTGGGATAAACGTATGGCCTACCTCTTCCCTATCGGACAATTCTACGGCGAAGAAATGCAAATGGTCAAAAACGGCACCAAAAATCCCGGCTGGTATTCCAAGCGATTCTTTATTTGGGAATCCTTCCTTGAAGACGGTTCCTATATCAAATTACGTGAAGTATCCCTTTCCTACAATTGGAAACCTTCATGGAAAATCCTTAAATCGATACGCTTTACGTTAAGCGGAAGCAACCTCTTGTCATTCGACCATTATTGGGGCATGGATCCCGAGGTTAACTACATGGGACGTAGCAACGTCGGACGGTCACAAGACTTCGGCGGTATTCCCATTCCGCGTGTTTATACTGGTAGTGTAACCCTTAAATTTTAAAAAATGAGAATTATGAAAAATATCATCAAAAAATTATCCGCTTTTTTCCTGCTCTTGATTATAGCAGGCGCATGTAAAACGGATTTCGAGAACCATAATGCATTCAGTGAAGATGCCGTATATTCAACCCCCGAGGCCTATCCCGGATTGGTTTTGGGATTAACCCAGCATTATACCAACCATGCCTTGTATGAAATCGTACGCGGTCCGGGAGTTGTAAGTCGCGAAATCGGTGCTACAAATGATTATACCACCGAAAATGAATTGGAATCGGGCAATATTCCCGATGACAATGCCAACATCAGCGCTTTGTGGCGTCATTTGCTTTATGAAAGAGGAATCGCCGATAAAATTGCAACCAACATCGACAATGTCGTCTTTCCTTCCGACGCCGAAAAAGCGGGCATTAAAGCTTATGCCAAATTCTTTATAGGATTCACCGATTTGTATCTGGGTATGTACTGGGAAAAAGCCCCGGTCCAAAACAATCCGGATAACAATGCAACATTTAGTGACCGTAGTGATGTATTGGCTGCCGCCATTTCAAATTTCGATGATGCACTGAACATTCTTTCCTCGCAAGCAGGAAGCGCCGATTACATCAATCACTTGGTTTCCAATGAATTTTCCATAACGGATGTCATCAATACCATGAAAGCCCGCGCCTATCTCGAATTGGGCGATTATCAACACGTTATTTCCGCCGCAAATAATGTTGATTTGACCAAACGTTCCGTTTGGACCTACGACGGAACAACCAATAACCGTAACCCGATTTGGGTATTGCAATATGATCCCGGTTCCTACGAACGTTGGAGAGCCCTTAAAGATCTCGGAATCACACCCGAAGCCGGTGATCAAAGAATTAGCTTCTATACAACCACCCAACTCGGTCCCGATTCCTTCACGTGCCATTACGAAACCCGTTATGTAGCAGGTTTCTGGACATCACCGACATCCTCCATTCCCGTGTATTTGCCTGATGAAGTCAAACTGATGAAAGCCGAGGCTTATGCCGAAATGGGTGGAGGCAATCTCAGCAATGCCGTTACTTTGATTAACGAAGTCCGAACCGACACGAACGATCCGTTCGGCGTGAATGCCGGCTTGGGACCTTGGACCGGAAATGCAAACGATCAACAAGCAGTATTGGATCAAATTTTCTACAACTATGCTACGGAAATTTTCCTCGAAGGTTTACGTTGGAATGCACACAAACGCATCTATCCCGACTATTTAAACGGCGTTACACCGCCCGTCGATTGCAACAAAATGCGTAAACGTAACTATTTCCCGTATCCTTCGACGGAAAAAGCCAATAACAAAAACACACCAAACGATCCGGTCATTTAAGATTGACGACCCTACTGAAAACCGCCTCATTAATGAGGCGGTTTTTTTATATCCAAAAATCCGTAACTTTACAACGATGAAACTAACGGTCATTATTTCCTACCCTTTTATTTGGCTTATCCGGTTCTATCAGGCGGCAATATCGCCCTACCTCGGCAGCAATTGCCGTTACACCCCCACTTGTTCGCAATACAGCATCGAAGCTTTGAAACGGCACGGCCTGATCATCGGCGGCATCTTGGCCGTAAGACGAATTACCTCATGTCATCCTTGGGGCGGTTCGGGATACGATCCCGTGCCTACCAAAGAAGAATTACGCAATAAAATTCCCGTTATTCGTTTGAAATACCATAAAAAACATAAGAAATGATTATCAACGCCATTGTTTGGAATCCGAAATTAGGCATCGATCTCGGCTTTTTCACCATACGTTATTACAGTTTGATGTATGTCATCGGATTTATTGTCGGATATTACATCATGAAAAAGGTTTTCGAACGCGAAAAAGAAAACACGGAACTTTTGGACCCGCTGCTCATATACATTGCCGTCGGTCTCATTGCGGGCGCACGTTTGGGACACGTTTTTTTTTACGATTGGCCGTATTTTAAACATCATATCGCGGAAATTTTCCTGCCCTTCCGTTTCAAACCGCATTTTCAATTTACCGGTTTCCAAGGATTGGCCAGTCATGGCGCCACTATCGGTATTGCTATAGCACTTTATCTTTTCTGGTTAAAATACAAAAACCAAATAGTGCATCGTGATTTTTGGTGGTGGGCCGACCGTTTGGTGCTAACAATTCCTTTTGGCGGCGCATTGATACGTATCGGAAATTTGATCAACTCGGAGATCATCGGCAAACCCACCGGTTCGGATTGGGGCATCATCTATAAATCCCTCGGCGAAAATATTCCGCGCCATCCTACCCAACTCTATGAAGCCGGCGCATATCTGCTGTTGTTTGCATTAATCATGTACCTGTATTGGAAAACCGAAACGCCGCGCTATCGCGGTTTGCTTTTCGGCATCTTTTTTACATTGCTGTGGATTATCCGCTTTTTTATCGAATTCTGGAAAATCCCCCAACGCGAAACAGTCACTTGGTTGATGCGCACCACCGGATTGAATACCGGGCAATTACTGAGCATTCCTTTCGCTTTGATAGGGTTGGCGATTATATTTTGGGCGTGGAAAAATAAAAAAACGTATGAAGCATAAAATTTTACACCTTATTTTGTTATCGGGACTTCTCTTTACGGCCTGCGCCCACCGGTCCGAAAAAAAATTGACGGACATAGAACCTGTTTTTCACTACGATGCCGACATTTTCATTGTGAGAAAACAGGATACGGTTGCCCGGTTCCGTACGGAATTCGCCGATAATGAAGCCAAACGCGAAACCGGGTTGATGTATCGCCGGTCGATGAAGGACAACCAATCCATGTGGTTTGTTTTTCCCGATGAACAAATCCGCTACTTTTATATGAAAAACACTTATATTCCTTTGGATATTATCTATTTCGATAAAAACAAAAAAATCGTTTCGGTTGCCAAAAACGCCCGTCCATTGGATGAAACATCCTTACCGTCGAATAAACCCGCCCAATACGTGTTGGAAATCAAAGGCGGACTATTCGATAAACTCGGGCTAAAAAAAGGCGACAGTGCTATCGTCGTGAAAAAAAATTAAAACGCATGCCGGAATTTCTATCGGATATACCCGCATCCTTTCCTCCTTCGGCAATTGTTACCGGTTCGTTCGACGGCTTGCATCGCGG
>CAYUQW010000100.1:4362-5882 GCA_964446985.1 uncultured Flavobacteriaceae bacterium | reverse complement strand
CGCACTTCCGCCGTACCGGTTACTTCCTCGCGTTCAACCGGGGACAGCATGTTTTCCAAGGCATTCTTCACATCATCGATGACATCGTAGATGACGGAATAGGTTTTGATCTGCACGCCTTCCTCTTGGGCTTTTCGCGCCGCATTTCCGGAAGGACGGACATTAAATCCGATAATGATGGCATCCGATGCCGAAGCCAAATCCACATCGGCCTCGGTAATGGCACCGACGCCTTTGTGCAAAATCCTCACTTCCACTTGCTCATTGGACAATTTCAACAAAGCATCGGAAAGTGCTTCCACCGAACCGTCCACATCGCCTTTGATAATCAAATTCAATTCTTTGAAATCACCCAAAGCCAAACGGCGACCGATTTCGTCCAGCGTAATATGCCGTCGCGAACGTAATTGTTGCTCGCGGAAAATCTGGTCTCTTCTCTGGGCAATTTTCTTGGCTTCTTTCTCATCCAAATAAACCTGGAATTTGTCGCCGGCATGCGGAGCACCGTCCAAACCGATAATTTTAACGGGAATTGACGGACCGGCTTCCTTGATTTTGTTCCCGCGCTCGTCATACATCGCCCGTACTTTTCCATGGTGCCGTCCGGCAACCACATAATCTCCGACACGCAACGTACCGTCTTGTACCAAAACGGTGGCGGTATATCCTTTTCCTTTGTCCAAGGCCGCTTCTACGACGGTTCCTTTGGCAGGCTTATTCGGGTTTGCTTTGAGTTCCAATAATTCCGCCTCCAGTAGTATTTTTTCCAACAAATCTTTGACACCCTCGCCGGTTTTGGCAGAGATTTCCTGGGACTGATATTTTCCGCCCCAATCTTCCACCAAAATACCTTCCTGGGATAATTCGGTTTTGATTTTCTCGGGATTGGCGGTAGGCTTGTCAATTTTGTTAATGGCAAAAACAATGGGCACTCCCGCCGCTTTGGCGTGGCTGATAGCTTCCTTGGTTTGCTGGTTTACCCTGTCGTCGGCTGCAATGATAATCACGGCCACATCCGTTATTTGCGCACCCCGCGCACGCATAGCCGTAAAAGCCTCGTGTCCGGGCGTATCAAGAAAAGTGATTTTCTCACCGTCGTCCAAAGTAATGTTGTAGGCACCGATATGCTGTGTAATACCACCGGCTTCACCGGCCACCACATTGGTTTTGCGAATATAGTCCAACAATGAAGTTTTTCCGTGGTCCACGTGTCCCATAATGGTTACGATAGGCGGACGCTTCACCAAATCTTCGGGATTATCAGGTTCCTCTTGACTTTCTTCTTCTTTGTCAACTTCCTCGGCATCGACGAATTCCACATCGTAGCCGTATTCGTCGGCCAGCAATTGTATTATTTCGGCATCGAGACGTTGATTCAACGTAACCATAACGCCCAGCTCGGCGAAAGCTTTTGTCACCAAATCCGTTGCGGGGACATTCATCAAACCGGCCAATTCGTTGAGAAGGATAAATTCCGATACGCGCAATGTTTTCTCTTCGCGTTCGGCGGCTTCCTGTTC
>CAYUQW010000100.1:0-4262 GCA_964446985.1 uncultured Flavobacteriaceae bacterium | reverse complement strand
CCGGTCAAATTCAATTTGGGTTTTTCGGGAACGGCCGTTTGGATATGTTCGGGCGGGCTGACTTTTTCCGTTTCCTCCTTGGCAGCCGGTTCTTCAATATTTACGGGTTCCTGTTTATCGGCAGGTTTCTCTTCGACGGCTTGTTTTGCTTCGGGTTTTTCCGCCGGTTCTTCGGTTGTAACCGTTTCTTCTTTTTTCTTAGCGGTTTTTTTCTTTTTCTTGGGTTGGATATCTTCCAAATCGATTTTATCCACCACCTTCAATCCCTTCACCTCCGGTTCTTTTACGGGCTCTTCCGTAATTGTTTCGGCCTTTTTCGGGGCTTCTTCCGCCGTTTTTTGCGCCGGGGCTTTTTCTCCGGCAACTTGCGCTTCGGCCGTTTTTTCAGGTTCGGGTTGATTTTCCTTGGCTTTCTCTTCTTCGAGCAAAGCCTTTAGTTTTCCGTCCTTATCCATCTCTTGCACAATCAGCGCAAAGGCTTCGTCGCTGAGTTTGGTGGTAGGACGTCCGGCCACTTCGATTCCTTTCTCTTTCAGAAAATCCACGATAGAATGCGCCCCCACCCCGAGCGCTTTCATCACATACCGTATTGTCTTTTTCTTACCTGCCATATTGTTTTACTGATAAAATTTTTCGCTAATATAAATTAATATTCGTCAAATTCCTGTTTCAAAATATTGAGCACTTCCCGTACGGTTTCTTCTTCCAAATCGGTTTTTTTGACGAGATAATCAAAATCCTGTTCCAATACGCGTTTGGCCGTATCCAAACCTATTTTTTTGAATTCATTGATAATCCATTCATCGATTTCGTCGGCAAATTCCGTCAGTTCCACGTCTTCTTCTTCGATATCGCTCAGAACATCGAGTTCGTATCCGGTCAATTGACTGGCGAGGATAACATTGGAACCTTTTTTGCCCACGGCACGGGAAATGTCTTCGTTTTTCACATACACTTTGGCCCGTTTTTTCTCCTTGTCCACTTCCATATCCACCACTTTGGCGGGACTCAAAGCGCGTTGAATAAACAATTCGATATTGTCGGTATAGTTAATCACATCGATATTTTCATTGCGCAACTCCCTCACGATACCGTGGATACGCGAACCTTTGATGCCCACGCACGCCCCGACGGGATCAATCCGGTCATCATAAGTCGATACGGCCACTTTGGCCTTCACGCCCGGAATACGTGCAATGCGGCGAATACTGATAATGCCGTCCATAATTTCGGGAATTTCCTGCTCGAACAAGCGTTCCAAAAAGCGGTTGTCGGTGCGGGACATAATCACCAAAGGTTTGTTATTGTGCATCTTGACTTCCTTGATAACGCCGCGAACCGTATCGTCTTTACGGTAGCGGTCTTGCGGAATTTGTTCTTGCTTGGGCAATACCAATTCCCTTCCTTCGTCATCCAGCAGATAAATCCCTTCGGGACGGATATGATTGACTTCGGCCACATACAATTCGCCTTCGCGTTCCTTGAAAAAGTCGAAAACCTGCGAATTTTCGTATTCGGCGATTTTGCTGTCGAAATTTTGTTTTAAGGCGGAAATATACCGGCGTCCCAAATCCTGTATTTTTACTTCCCGGGAAACTTCGTCGCCCACTTCGGCTTCGGGATCGATTTCTTTTGCCTCCGACAAAGGTATCTGACGGTTGGGATCATAAGGCTCGCCGTCGGGAACCACTTCGAGATAAACCCAAATTTCCAAATCGCCTTTATCGGGATTGACAATAACATCGAAATTATCCTCTATGACTTCATCGGGATTTTTATCTTTTTTCTTGCTGATACCCAATTTTTTACGCATCGTTGCCTCCAATACGGTTTTCAGAATTTCGAGCAATTGCGAATGGTCGATCATCCGCTCGCTTTTATACTCTTTGAATGCTTCAATAAATTCCTTATTTCCCATAGTTGTTCGTTTTTAAAATTCGATAATGACTTTGGCTTTTTCTATTTGTTCAAAAGGTATGATTATTTTCTTCACGACCGTGTGTTTCCCTTTCCCTACGGGCTTGGGCTCGCGTACTTTATTTTCCAGCACGATACCGTTTTCGTCTATTTGGACCAAACGCCCTTCTTTTTCTTCTTCTTTGGTTTTCACTTTGATTTTATGTCCGATATTTTTATGGAATTGGCGCTTATCGGTAAACCACGACGAAATATCGAAAGTGCTCACGGTCAGGGCGTAATCTTCCGCATCCTTGTCCACGGCATTTTCCACGTCGCGTGTAATCCGGACGCATTCGGCCAGCGGAACGGGACGGAAACCGTCAACGATAACCTGCACTTGCTTGTCGGGCGATATGTGCAGGTCCACCAAAAACAAATCCGGATTGGCGGATATGCTTTCTTCAACGGCTTTTTTGATTTTTCTTTCGAATAGCATCGTATCGTTATTTAATAAAACGGGGGCTTGCGAGCCCCCATCATAAAAATCCCGTAATTCCGCTGCAAAGTTACGAAAACAATTTCAATAAAAAAACCGCCTTTTGCAAGACGGTTTTTTATGTGCTTGTCGAAAAATTTCTAAGCGTTTTCTTCGTAACCTACCAATTTGTCCAAGGCTCTGGTGAATACTTCCAACGGAGCAACACCCACTTGACGTCCGATAGGTTCGCCCTTATGGAAAACCAATACGGTCGGGATATTCCGCACACCGTATTGCGCGGCATATTTCTGCTCGCGGTCCACGTCAACCTTGGCAACTTTGATTTTGTCTCCGTAACGTTGTTCCAATTGATCCATAATCGGCGCAATCATACGGCAAGGGCCGCACCAAACCGCCCAAAAATCTACAACAACCGGTACATCCGATTGTAAAACTTCTTTCTCGAAAGTGGCGTCTGTAACTACTACTGGCATAACTTTTGTGTTTATGAAAATTACGCGCAAAGATAGACAATTTTTCTTTTAATCCGAAAAACTTTTGCCGGAAAACACGCCGCTACATACCGTATTTGAAGCGGTCGTCCCACGGAAAATCCCGGCGTACTTCCGTCATTGCCCGTGCATACAATTGCAATTGGCGAAGGGAATAAACGATGCGGTCACGCAACAAGGCTTCGGATTCGTCGGCAGGTTCTTCGCCGTTTAAACGTTTTTCCACGAAACGGATAACCAAATGATCGGGAATAAACACCCATTTGTTGTTTTTGAATACGGCGGAACGCAATTCTGCAATGGGATATTGTCCGCTCGGCCCGGCCGATACCGAGACGGCCAATACGGGCTTATGGCCGGTAACGCGTTCACCGAAAAACAGCGAAAAATTTTTCAGGGCCGGCGTTACGGCACCGTTCCATTCGGGCGTAATCAAAATATAGGCATCCGCACTGCGCATTTCCGCCGTCAAAGGTTCCAATACGGCCTTCCAGTTTTCATCGCCCGTCCATACGCCTTGATCCCACATCGGAAGCGGTTTTTCGCCCAAATCTATCAAAGCGGTTTCTTCGAACAATTGCAACCGTCGTACTTCCTTCATCAAATATTCGGCCGTCTTACGCGACTGTGAAGGAAATCGTTGGCTTCCGCTTATAATAACTACTTTCATTTCTTTTTTGTTGTCATTACTGCATAAGGCAAATAAACGATTTTTTTCGTCTCGAAAAAAGCTTCGTTGAAAAAATTCGATACGGGAATTACTTCCGCCTGCGGAAAAGCCGCCAATTCGCCGGTCAAATCACCGCCTTTGAGATAGATAATCCCGTTGGGAATATTGTGCCGGCTTTCCGTTTTTATGTTTTTTCCGGTCCATTGCACAAACTTGTCCATCCGCGTTACGGCACGACTGACGACAAAATCGTATTTCTTCCGGTGATTCTCAACGCGCGTTTGCTCCCACGTCACATTCTCCAATTGCAATTCACGGGCAATTTCTCCCACCGCACGGATTTTTTTCCCTATGGAATCGATCAAATGAAACCGGACATCTTCGAAAAATACGGCCAACGGAATCCCGGGAAAACCGCCGCCCGTGCCCACATCCAAAATCCCGGAATCCGGCAAAAACCGTATAAACTTGGCAATAGCCAAAGAATGCAATACGTGTCTTTCATAAAAAAAATCAAAATCCTTCCTCGAAATCAAGTTGATACGCGCATTCCATCGGGCATAAATATCTTTCAAAGCGGCCATCCGCTCCCGTTGCCTGTCGTTGAGATCAAAATATTTTTCAATAACGGACAAATCCTTATTCATCGGATACAATAAATTGAATTTTCAAGCATTATACATAAAAATATTAACTTTGTAAA
>CAYUQW010000099.1:0-5934 GCA_964446985.1 uncultured Flavobacteriaceae bacterium | reverse complement strand
TTACAAAACAAAAAGGCCCGTCTTTCCGGCGGGTCTTTTTATTTTGTTACTTACAATTTTTCATCACGGCAAACGTTTCATATCCGTTCGCTACGGAAAATTTTATGTAAATTTGTTAGCATTAATTTTTAGACAAGCCGTATGAAATTCGATATTCATTCTTTTCGATGCCAACGCCGCATTGCAGGTTTGGTTGCTTTTTTGACCGCATTGATTGTCTATATGATGACGGCCGAACCGACCGTCAGTTTTTGGGATGCCGGCGAATTCATTTCCACCTCGTCCAAACTGCAAATAGGCCACCCGCCGGGGGCACCGCTTTACCAAATGTTCGGCGCCGTTATCTCGGGGCTGGCACCTTCGCAGCATAAAATAGCCTTGTTTATCAACTTTTTATCGGGACTGACAAGCGCCTTGGCGGTATTGATATTATTTCATACTGTCATCGATTTATTAACTTACGACAAAGACGAAACCTACGAACCCGGTACGGCCGAACGCATCGCCCTTATCGGTGCGGGACTGGTCGGTGCGCTGGCATTGGCTTTTTCCGACACGTTCTGGTTTTCGGCTGTGGAAGCGGAAGTGTACGGCCCGGCAACTTTCCTCTCGGCGCTACTGTTTTGGCTGGGAATCAAATGGGTCAAACAAATGAATAAACCGCGCGGAAACAAATGGCTGGTACTCATCGCCTTCGTCATCGGATTGAGTTTCGGCGTGCATTTTCTTGCCATCCTCACCATCCCCGCTATCGGGATGCTCTATTTCTACGAGAAATATCCCCATCCGGACAAAAAACAATTTATCATCGCCAATATTGCAGTCGTATTAATCCTGGTGATTATCTTTAAAGTGCTGATGCCTTACACATTGAAATATTTTTCGGCATTGGAAATCTTTTTCACCAACTCCGTCGGACTGCCTTTTCATTGGGGAACACTGATCGCCGGACTGCTGTTGGCTTATTTGTTCTATTATCTGTTGAAAAAATCCAACCGGGAAAAACGTTCTACGCTCGAGACGGTTACGTTGATGTTTCTCTATCTGCTTATCGGATTTTCTTCCTGGATTATGCTGCCGGTCCGTTCCAATGCCAACCCGCCCATTAACGAAAACGCACCGCGAAATGCACGCGAATTATTGGCCTATTACAACCGCGAACAATACGGCGAAACCTATTTATTCTACGGACCTTACTACACGGCTTATTACCACGGACTGGATCCCGAGCATCCCTATCGTGACGACAAACCCAAATACGAACAGGATACCGTCCACGAAAAATATGTGATTGTCAATAATTACAAATTGGCCAAGCAAAACCTGAACGACAAATACAAAGGTCTGTTGCCGCGAATGTGGGATCCCGGGAGTGCGTCCAACTACGAACAAATTATGGGATATCGCCCCGGCTTCAAGGGAAAACCGAGTTTGCTGGATAATCTGATCTTCTTCTGGAAGTACCAACTCGGATATATGTATTGGCGCTATTTTCTATGGAATTTCGTCGGGCGGCAAGACGATGTCCAAGGGCATTTGGACAATCACGGAAACTGGCTAAGCGGCATTACACCCATCGATGAAATTTTCGTCGGGCCGCAGAAAAATCTCCCCTCGGACTACCTGCACAATCCGTCTCGGCATACTTATTTCTTCCTTCCGCTGCTACTGGGATTACTGGGAATGTTTTTCCATTTCAAAAAAGATCCCAAACGCTTCTATGCCACTTTGATGCTCTTCATTTTTACGGGTATTGCCGTTTTGTTCTATACGAATGTCAAACCTTTCGAACCCCGCGAACGCGATTACGCTGTGGTGGTTTCGTTCTACACTTTTGCCATTTGGATAGGAATCGGGGTCTATGCCTTATATGTTTATCTGGCTAAAAAATTAAAACCTTCGCTCTCGGCATTGCTATCGGTTTTACTAAGCTTTTTGGCGGTTCCCGTACTTCTTGCACAACAAAATTGGTTCGATCACGATCGCAGCCACAAATATTCGGCTTATTACAATGCGCTGGCTTACCTGAACAGTGTGCAGAAAAACGGCATCCTTTATACCATCGGTGATAACGATACCTTCCCGCTTTGGTTTGCCCAGGAAGTGGAAGGCGACCGTCGTGATATCAAAATTATCAACGAAAGCCTTTTCAATACGGATTGGTATATCGACGAAATGAAATACAAAACCTACGATGCCGAAGGTGCCCCTATCAAAATGCCGCATAAAAAATACGTTTACGGAACAAGGGAAGTACTTATGTATCAGCCGCTTACAAAAGACACGTTGGATATAAAGGATTTTATGAAACTTGTTTTGAGCGACCGGCAAATAACCCAAAACAATCTGGGATCCTATTTTATCAATCCGGATAACAACCAAAAAATCTACATTTATCCCACACGCTACATTCGCATACCCGTCAACAAGGAAAATGTACTGAAATACGGTATTGTCCCGGCAAAAGATTCGGCAAAAATCGTCAAGGAAATTATCATCGATACCAAGGGACAGGATATCTATAAAGCCCAATTGGCCATGCTCGATATTCTGGCCAATAACGATTGGAAACGCCCGATTTACTTCTCCGGCGGAAGTTTCAAAGACAGCGATTATACTTGGCTGAAAGACTATCTGCAACTGGACGGATTGTCCTATAAATTGGTTCCCATAAAAACCAAAAGTCAAGGAAGCGCCATGGGCCGCATCGATACGGACACGATGTATCGCAATGTCAAGAAATTCAAATGGACCCTTGATGTCAAGAAGAATATGTATCTGGACCCGGAAACGCGTCGTAACTCTTTGATATACAGGATGAATCTATTCCGATTGGCGCACGCACTTCATGATGAAGGAAAAGATAAAAAAGCCGAAGAAATCCTGGATTTGGTATTCGAAAAAATGCCTTTGGATAAATTCGGATATTACTATTCGGTTTGGGACGGTTTGGATTTATATTACAAATTGGGCAAAAAGGAAAAAGCGCGAAAAATCGCCCGTCAATTGATACAACATTACAAGGAATACCTCTTGTATTATAATGCCATGGACGAACACGATTTGATAAAATACGGCGATGAATTGGGTGATAAACTGATGAAATTACAGACCACCCTACGCATCATTTCCTCTAATGACCCCGAATATTATCAAGAAATCAACAAGGATTTGAAACAATATATAACCGGATTGGCTAATCGATTGGGCTATGACAAATAACGGAAAACGCTTGTTTTTGCTCGATGCCTACGCCCTGATTTACCGGGGCTATTATGCGTTTATCCGTAATCCGCGCATCAATTCCAAAGGACAAAACACATCGGCCGTTTACGGTTTTGTCAACACATTGTTGGATATCATCAACAGGGAAAAACCCGAATTGCTCGCCGTGGTTTTCGACAAGGGCGGTTCCGCTATGCGCGAAGAAATGTTCGAATCCTACAAAGCCAACCGCCTTGAACAACCCGAAGCCATCGAATTGGCCGTTCCCTATATCAAACGCATTCTCGAACGGATGCACATCCCCGTTTTGGAAAAAGAAGGATGGGAAGCCGATGATCTCATCGGAACCTTGGCCAAAAAAGCCGAAAAAAAAGGTTACGAAGTATATATCGTAACCGCCGATAAAGACTTCGGGCAAATCGTGTCGGACAAAATTAAAATCTATCGTCCTTCTAGTTCGGGCGGAGGATACGAAATTTGGGACGTGGCCAAAGTCAAAGAAAAATTCGGTGTGGAAAGGCCCGAACAAGTCATCGATTTTCTGGCAATGACAGGCGATTCCGTGGACAATGTGCCCGGCATTCCCGGTGTTGGCGAAAAAACGGCTAAAAAATTTCTGGCCGAATTCGGAAGTTTGGAAAATCTCTACGAAAATACCGGCCGCCTCAAAGGAAAAATGAAGGAAAAGGTCGAAGCGGCCAAAGAGTTGGCTTTCCTGTCCAAAAAATTGGTGACCATCCACACGGATGCGCCCGTGGAATTCAACGAAGCGGATTTCCATCTGTCCGAACCGGATACCGGAGCCACCTTGGACATTTTCAATGAATTGGAATTCCGCAGATTAGCCGAAAGATTCAAGGAAACTTTCGGCGTCAGCCAAGAAAAAATTCAAGCCGGAACGCCTTACAGCCTTTTCGATACCGCAGAAACGACGCAAACGGATACCGTAACGAAAACACGGCCTTCAGGAGAAATCCTCCAAATGATCGACAGCGAAAAATCCCTGGAAAAATTGCTGGAAAAACTTGAAGGAAGCAAAACCTTTGCCGTAGCTTGGTATCCGCAAAACTTCGATTTCGCCCGTCCGCTAGAAGCACTGTTTTTCTCCGTTTCCGGCGGTCTGACCCATCAAGTGGATGTCAGCGCCTTCCCAAAACACGACTTTTTCGAAAAAATCAAACCCGTATTCCTCGATAAAGCCAAAACCCTCGTCGGCCACAACCTGAAAGAACTGACCAAGTATTTGCTCTACAACAAAATTATACCGGAAAACACCTACCGCGACACACTGATTATGCACTATCTCATCAACCCCGATATGCAGCATAATCTCTCGCGACTTACGGAAACCTATCTCGGACTTCGCCTCACCGAACCCGATAAAAAAAAGGCCGGGCTGTCGGAATGGCAGGATTTTTACCGTCGTGCATTACCTGTTTTAACGCCGCTGGCCGGAAAACTCGAAACGGAGTTGAAAGACAGACAAGGGCTTAATCTGCTCGATCAAATCGAGATGCCTTTGATTGCCGTCCTCGCAAAAATGGAAAACGAAGGAATTGCCCTGGATACGGATGCACTGAAAGAACTTGCAAAGGAAATCGACGAAAAAATCCGCTTGCTGGAAGAAAAGATTTATGCCGAAGCCGGTGAAAAATTCAATATTGCATCACCCAAACAATTGGGAACCATCCTCTTCGAAAAACTAAAAATCGACTCCAAACCCAAGAAAACCAAAACAGGACAATATTCCACCTCCGAGGAAGTACTTTCGAAGTATAAATTCCGTTTCCCCGTCGTGGACGCCATACTGGAATGGCGACAATTGCAAAAGCTGAAAAACACCTATATCGAAGCCCTACCGAAACAAATCCATCCGGAAACCGGAAAAATACACACGCATTTCAACCAAGCGGTTACGGCCACCGGACGTTTGAGTTCCACCGATCCCAATTTACAAAACATTCCCGTACGCACCGAATCCGGGCGTAAAATCCGTGCCGCATTCATACCCGCAAAACCGGAGAATAAAATCCTGGCCGCCGATTACTCCCAGATAGAATTGCGACTGATTGCCGTATTGAGCGGTGACGAGAATATGCTGGAATCTTTCCGCCGCGGTGAAGATATCCACAGGGCAACCGCCGCCAAATTATTCGGCGTTCCGCCCGGAGAAGTTACACGCGACCAACGTGCCAAAGCCAAAACCGTCAATTTCGGTATCATCTACGGTGTTTCCGCCCACGGACTAAGCCGCCAGACCGGATTGTCGCGCACCGAAGCCAAGGAACTGATCGAAGCCTACTTCAAAACCTACCCGAAGCTACGCGAATATCTCCAAAAACAAATCGAATTTGCCCGGGAACACGGCTACGTGGAAACCATTATGGGACGCCGGCGCTATTTGCCCGACATTCATTCGCGAAATGCCGTCGTACGCGGGGCGGCGGAACGCATAGCCATCAATGCGCCCGTACAAGGAAGTGCCGCCGATATCATCAAGAAAGCCATGACGGACATCGACCGGGAAATCGAACAAAACAACCTGCCGGCCAAATTGTTGTTGCAAGTCCACGACGAATTGGTTTTCGAAATCGATCCCGGAAAAGAACCGGAAATCATTCAAGCCGTTCGCGACAAAATGGAAAATGCCGTCACCCTGCCCATCCCGCTAAAAACCGACATAAACACCGGCCGCAATTGGCTGGAAGC
>CAYUQW010000098.1:0-5936 GCA_964446985.1 uncultured Flavobacteriaceae bacterium | reverse complement strand
AAAGCCTCCGAAATGAATCCCATAGATGCAATAAGACGAAAAATTTAGCGTTATGACCATGCCGGAAATAGAAAACCGAAGAATAACCGGATATACTCATTTGAAAAAAATGTTATATATTTGCTCACGACAAAATGGACCAAAATCACATCAAAGTATTATGAAATATTTGAAGCATTTAACCACCTTGGCCGTACTCGGAATGGTATTAGTCGTTTCATCATGTTCCAATAATAATATCTCCCGAGGAACAGGTATGCGTATTAATGACCCCAGAGGCGGGTTCCATTACAATACGCAATACCAAGATCAGGGATTCGCTCCCGGACTTGTTTTTATTGAAGGAGGAACATTTACCATGGGTGATGTGGATGATGACGTGATGCACGAATGGAACAGTATGCCGCGACAAATGCATATCCGTTCTTTTTATATGGATGAAACCGAGGTGACCAATTTGATGTATCTCGAATATTTGGATTGGTTGAAAAGGGTTTTTCCGCCTTCCGAACCTCAATTTCGCAATATTTATAACGGTGCTTTGCCCGATACCTTGGTGTGGCGTTCGCCTTTGTCCTATTCCGAGGATTTGGTGGTGAACTATTTACGCCATCCCGCCTATGCCGAATATCCCGTCGTAGGAGTAAACTGGGTACAAGCCGTGCAATATGCCAATTGGCGAACCGACCGGGTTAACGAAATGCGGTTAATCAAGTTTCATAAACTGAAAAGGGATATCGTTTATAAAGAAACGGCCGACCAAAACTTCAATACGGATACCTATCTTACCGCTCCCGAATTGGCCATAGGCGGAAATACGGAATATTATATCAAACGTTCGCGCCGTGACACTACGTTGAATACGGCTAATCTTTCCTCCGGAATCATTCTGCCGCAATATCGTTTGCCTACCGAGGCCGAATGGGAATATGCCGCCAAAGCCGAGATTGGCGAACGTGTTTATAACCGTCTGAGAAATCGAAAAATCTATCCTTGGAAAGGTACGGCAACCCGTTATTTGGGTCGCGGAAGAAATCGCGGAAAAGAGTTGGCCAATTTCAAAATCGATGACGGAGATTACAGCGGTTTGGCCGGTTGGTCCGACGATGCCGCCGATATTACCGCACCTGTCAAAACCTATCCTCCGAATGATTTCGGTTTGTATGATATGGCCGGAAATGTTAATGAATGGGTAGCCGATGTTTATCGTCCCATTATTGACGATCAGGCTAGTGATTTCGATTATTTCCGTGGTAATGTCTATACCAAAAAAGCTTTTGACGAAAATGGCCATTTGGTAGTAATCCAAATGGATAGCATCCCTTATGATACTTTGTCCAACGGAAAAATCATTTATAAAGAATTGCCCGGCGCCCCCGCCAAAAAATTGGTTGACGAAAAAGAATTGTATCTGCGTCAAAACTTTACCAGGGCGGACAACCGTGATTATCGCGACGGTGATTTGGAATCTTCCCGTTATTATATCCTGAACAAAGAAGATGTGGAAGGCGACGATCAAAAACGTATGTACAATTCGCCCAAACATAAAGTTTATATGGATTCCCTGGACGGTAAATGGCAAATGGTACGTGAATATGACCGTAATAATAACCGCTCCACATTGATTGATAATGAAGTGCGTGTTTACAAGGGCGGTTCGTGGAAAGACCGCGCCTATTGGTTACAACCTTCCAAGCGTCGTTTCCTTCCCGAATACCTGTCGACAAACGATATCGGTTTCAGATGTGCCATGTCACGCTTCGGAAGGAAAACCATTAAGAAGTCTTACAGAAGACCGTTTAACTAAAAAAATAAGCCGGGAATAAAAAAAATTCCCGGTTTTTTTCCATTTAATAAAAAATTTCAACTCCAAAATTTCACATGGGCAATAAACTCCTAATTGTCGAGTCACCTGCAAAGGCTAAGACCATTCAGAAGTTTTTGGGCAAGGGATTTCAAGTGGCCAGTTCCTACGGTCATATAGCCGATTTGCCCGAAGACGAAATGGGTATTGATATTGAGCATGGCTTCAAGCCGCATTACCTTATTACGCCCGACAAGAAGAAAGTCGTCAAAAAACTTTCGGAACTTGCATCCTCGGCCGATGAGGTTTATTTGGCAAGCGATGAAGACCGCGAGGGAGAAGCCATAGCTTGGCATTTGAAAAATTTCCTGAAACTCGATGATAAATACAAGCGTATCGTTTTTCATGAAATAACCAAAAAGGCCATACAAAACGCACTGGAAAGCCCGCGTGAAATTAATGAACATTTGGTAAATGCTCAGCAGGCACGGCGTGTTTTGGACCGGTTGGTAGGCTATCGCCTTTCGCCCGTTTTATGGAAAAAAATCAAGAAAGGATTATCCGCCGGACGTGTTCAATCCGTTGCCGTTCGTTTGATTGTTGACAGGGAAAAAGAAATTAAAGCTTTTGTTCCCAAACGAACTTTTGCTACCACAGCCGATTTTGTTACTTCCTCCGGTGAGCCTCTACCGGCCAAGTATGAAAAAGAATTTACCGACGAACGGCAAGTTGAGGAATTCTTGAAAAATATTTTAGGTTCAACTTTTACGGTCGGTCAAGTCGAAAAGAAACCCGGAAAACGCACGCCACCTCCCCCTTTTACGACTTCTACATTACAACAGGAAGCCTCCCGTAAATTCGGATTCCCGGTTAACAAAACCATGAAAATAGCCCAGTACTTGTATGAAAACGGGTATATAACCTACATGCGAACCGACAGTGTTCACCTTTCCGACGAAGCCATTGCCAAAGCCAAAGAGGTGATTACGCAACGTTGGGGCAAAAATTATTCCCATCCGAAACAATACAAAACCAAATCCAAAGCGGCACAAGAAGCCCACGAAGCCATACGGCCTACCGATTTGGCTTTGGAAAATCCCAATGAAACGGGAACCCGGTTGGACAGGGATGCTTTGCGCTTGTATCAATTGATATGGAAACGTACGTTGGCGTCTCAAATGACACCGGCCAAAATTGAACATACACACATTAACATTAATTCGGATAAAACCGGAGATGTATTTAAGGCAAAAGGCGAAACATTGGTTTTTGACGGTTTTATGCGACTCTACCAAAGTGCCGAGGAACAGGAAAACGCATCCCAATTGCCCAAAGTGCGACAAGGAGAAACATTGGAATTGGTGCAAATTGTCTCCAAAGAAAAATTTTCAAAACCTCCGGTGCGATATACCGAAGCTTCGCTGGTTAAAAAACTGGAAGAATTGGAAATAGGCCGTCCCTCAACCTATGCGCCGGTAATTAGCACTATCCAACGCAGGGGTTATGTGGTCAGGAAAAACATACCTGCATCGACACGGGAAGTCAAGGTGTTCCGCCTGAAAAACGATAAAATCTCATCCCGCCCGGCCAAAGAAAAATACGGCGCGGAAAAAAACAAACTCGTCCCGACTGATATGGGTTTTGTCGTAACGGAATTCCTTACCGAACATTTTGCCGATATTATGGATTATCACTTCACGGCACAAGTCGAAGAAAAATTCGATAAAATAGCATTGGGCAAATACAAGTGGCAGAAAATTTTGGAGGAATTTTATGCGAAGTTTGAACCCATTGTCGAGCAAGTGGAAAAACATTCCCGTAAAGCCAAAGGTGAACGTTTGCTTGGAACCGATCCCCAATCCGGAAAAAAAGTTTATGCCAAAATAGGCCCTTTCGGTCCGATGTTACAACTTGGGGATTCCGATGGCCCCGAAAAACCTAAATATGCATCGTTATTACCGGGAATGTCCATCATGGATATTAGTCTGGACGAAGCGTTAAAATTGCTCCAATTCCCCGTCAAATTAGGAACTTATGAAAATGAAAGTATCTTTGTCGGAATGGGGAAATACGGTCCTTACGTACGGTATAAAAACAAATTTTATTCCATCCCGCCTCATTTGAATGCCCTTGAAATAACCTTGGACGATGCAATCTCCATTATAGAACAAAAAAACAAAAGGGAAGAACCGGTTGCCGAATACGAAGGCGAACCCGTATATGTGCTTTCGGGAAAATACGGACCCTACCTCAAATGGGGTAATCATAATATCAATATTCCCCGAAAATACAACCCGGATACCCTTTCCGAAGAAGATATCGTTAATTTGATTGTGGAAAAATTGGAGAAAGACCGCCTTAATACGCTGGCGGAATGGCCCGATGAAGGTTATGCCATCCGAAAAGGAGGCTGGGGAAAAATATATGTCTATGCCCCCGGTAACAAACGAAAACTATTGCCACGCGGTATGGACCCCAAAAAAGCCACTTTGGAAGAGATAAAAAAGATATTCCGACGCTGATGTCCCTGTATCATTTTCCTTTACAGCGCCAACATTTCCAAAACGGTATTTTTTATGATTCCGTTTTTATGCCTTCGTATGCCGACGACAATGAGACCCGCAATGCCGAAGTCGTTTTGCTTACTCTTACAACAGAACAGAACAAACCGTTGGCCGAACAATGGAGACAATATCTTTCCGCACTTACCGGCGTTCCCTTTGAAACAATGAAAATTGCCGATCTCGGATACTATGTTTCAGAGGAAAATACGGAAGATGATGTCGTAAAAAGTTTCATGGAAAATCTATATCAATATGTTCAAGGCCGCTTACTGATCCTGACCGACCGTCCCGAATGGATTTCTTATATGGCAAGAATTTCGGAAAAAGAATGCCGTATGGCAATCTTTACACCTTATATAAAATATCACGGACCGAAAAATACGGAGCATTCACCGGATTTATATGCACTGGTCGAAGAGAAAAAACTCGTGAGCCTCTCATTGATCGGTGTGCAAAATTATTATTTGTCCTATGAAGATATGCGTCTGCTGCAACATCATAAAAAAATCGACTATCTAAGACTTTCCGGCATACAAGACGATATCAACGAAGTCGAACCTTATGTTCGCCATGCGGGCTCGGTACTGATTCTACACAATTCTATGCAAACAAACGATTCTCCGGGAATCAGTCCGGATGATATGCAAAAAGCCGTTTATCTGACCGCTTTATCCCCCTTCAATAAACAATTGTGGATAGATTTGAACACGCCTTTCCTAAACCAATTATCCCTTATTGCATGGCATTATATGTGGGGGACATATAATAAAATGGAGGATTTTCCGTTTGTTGAAAGGAAAAAATTGAAGGAAATTATTGTGAAAAAAAATAATCTAAAAAAACGTTATTTTTTTAATCCCATTTCCGGGAGATTTTGGGTGGAAGAATCGAAAAAAAGCCGATCTATTGACGGATTATTGCCCTGTACGGAAAAAAATTATTTATCTTTTAAGCAAAATGGAGAGGCATTATCAGATGATAATCATTTATTTTAAATTCATATAAAAAATATTTTGACTAAATGTGGAAAAAAATTAATATATTGCACGCTCAAATTAGTGTGAGCAAAAATCACAAAAAAAGAACTTTGAAAAACATGTTTGGCATGAAGAAAATCATCATCCTTTTCCTGGTGGCAACGCTCGTACTGTCATCTTGTGGAAGTCCCAATCAAAGAGGAGAAATCATAGGTGTAAGAGGAAAAAAATGGTATCCCTATCAGCCTTACGGAATGGTTTTGATTCCGGGCGGAGCATTTGTGATGGGAAAACAAAATGAGGACAAAGCCTATTCCATTGATGCGCCTGCAAAGACCGTTACCGTACATTCTTTCTACATGGATGAAGCCGAGATAACCAATTCAAAATACCGTGAATTCGTTAACTATGTGCGGGATTCGATTATTCGTACACGTTTGGCAAAAATGGTTGAGGATGAGCAAATTACAGGTAAAAAAGGAATTGCCCGTTATGCTTATAAAAAACTTGATACGGCCCGTAATGCCTATAACAGATATATGATCGACACCTATGGCGGAACCACCTATGAAGATGCCGAGACAGCCGGCA
>CAYUQW010000097.1:0-6083 GCA_964446985.1 uncultured Flavobacteriaceae bacterium | reverse complement strand
CTCCGGGTAATTTCTGTCACTCCGGGATAATATTTCGGTTCATTTTGTCGTTTTGTAGGGCGGAAAAGTCCGTTTAGCACAATTTTTGTTCATTGGAAACCATAAAAATTAGCCGTATGAGTTACGAAAATACTGACATAAAGTCACTCAATGACAGGGTGCAGCAAGAAAGTGCCTTTGTGGATCTTATCAAAATGGAAATCAACCGCGTAATCGTGGGGCAGGACAAGATGATCGAGCGCTTGCTGATTGCTTTGCTCGGCAAGGGACATATTTTGTTGGAAGGTGTTCCCGGCTTGGCCAAGACATTGGCTATCAAAACTTTGGCCGATGCGATAGATGTAAGTTTCAGCCGTATCCAATTCACGCCCGACCTGTTGCCTTCGGACGTGATCGGTACGTTGATTTACAATATGCAGGAGAATAAATTCGAGGTGAAGAAAGGCCCGATTTTCGCCAATTTCGTATTGGCGGACGAAATCAACCGGGCGCCTGCCAAAGTGCAGTCGGCTTTGTTGGAGGCGATGCAGGAACGTCAGGTTACCATAGGGGATCATACTTTTAAACTGGAAGAGCCTTTTATGGTGATGGCGACGCAAAACCCTATCGAACAGGAAGGAACCTATCCTTTGCCCGAAGCACAGACCGACCGTTTTATGATGAAGGTGCTGATAGATTATCCCGCTTTGGACGAAGAAAGGGAAATTATGCGCCGTAATGTGCAACAAAATTTCGGAAAGGTCAATAAAGTGGCCGGTAAAGACGATATTCTCAAAGCCCGCGAAACCGTCCGTGAAATTTATATCGATCCGAAAATCGAACAATATATTTTGGACATTGTTTTTGCCACGCGTTATCCCGAAAAATACGGTCTGGACGAACTGAAACCGTTCATTGCCTACGGGGCTTCGCCGCGCGGAAGTATCAATTTGGCCTTGGCCGCCAAAGCACACGCCTTTATCAATCACCGCGGTTTTGTGGTGCCGGAAAACGTATTGAGCACGGTGAACGACGTCTTGCGCCACCGAATCGGTTTGACCTACGAAGCCGAAGCCGAAAATATCACCACGGACGATATTATCAATAAGATTATCAACAAAATACAGGTGCCGTAAGGTATGAACACGCGCGAGTTATTAAAGAAAGTTCGGAAAATCGAAATCAAAACGCGGAGGTTGTCCGATAACCTTTTTGCGGGTGAATATCATTCGCATTTCAAAGGGCGCGGTATGACCTTCTCGGAGGTGCGTCCCTATGCCTACGGCGATGATGTGCGTAGTATCGATTGGAACGTAACTGCAAGATACAGAACGCCTTATGTCAAATTGTTCGAAGAGGAAAGGGAGTTGACCGTAATGCTTTTGGTCGATATTTCCGGTTCGGAGGATTTCGGGATGAAAGGACAATTGAAGCGCGAAATGATTACGGAAATTGCGGCCACGTTGGCTTTTTCCGCCATTAAGAACAACGATAAGGTCGGATTGATTCTTTTTTCGGATCAACCGGAATTGTTCATACCGCCGGCAAAAGGCCGTTCGCACGTATTGCACATAATTCGTCAACTGATTGATTTTGAGCGTAAAAGCAAGCGCACCGGTATCGACAATATTTTGCGTTATGCCTTCAATGTGATGAAAAAACGCGGCATTATTTTCGTTATATCCGATTTTATGGATATGCAATATGCCGATACGTTGAAAATCGTTTCCAAAAAACACGATGTGGTCGGTATTCGCGTTTACGACAGGGCGGAACAGATTTTTCCCGATGCCGGATTTTTATTGATGCACGATCCCGAAACGGGTGAGCAGGTGTATGTCGATACGTCGTCGGCGAAAATACGTGATAAAGTGCGACGATATTTCCGCTCTTTTTCGGACTATTTCCGGGATGCCTTTGCCAAGGCGGGCGGCGGAAAAGTGGAAATCGCCACGAACGAATCCTATGTTAAAGCTTTGATGAATTATTTCAAAACGAAGGCTTGATGAGAAGGTTATTGTTGTTTTTGGCATTTACGCTGACGGCATTCGTCCAAGCCCAATTGAAACCGTCGGTGAATCCCGATACGATAAAAATCGGCGGGCGGTTGACCTATGTCTTGCAGGTGCCCTTTTCCGCCACGGATAGCGTGGTGTTTCCGGATGCCGGAGCCTTCAAACCGTTTGAAGTGCTGAAAACCTTGCCTGTCGATACGCTGAAAGACCGTTTGGTCAAAAAATATCTGCTTACCGCCTGGGATTCCGGGCAATATGTGATTCCTCCGGTGCCGGTGCGTGCCGGATCGAAAATATGGAAAACCGACAGTATCAAGGTATGGGTAGCGGGCGTGAAGGTGGATACGACCAAGCAGGGATTATACGGATACAAAGCGGTGATGCCTGCCGATTATCATTCGAACGTCCGTCTGCATTCTTTTCGTTTTTCGCGTCCTTGGTTATGGGTTGCATTGATTGTCCTCGCAGGCTTATTGCTATTGTATTTATTGAAGGCGAGAAAAATATTGAAAGCAAGGGAAACGCCGTTGTCGCCCTATGAAAAATTTCTGCGCGAATGGGAAAATCTCGAAACCGGCGGAGATGACGCCGATACGTTTTATGTCAGACTGACCGGTGCGTTGCGTGATTATTTGGAAGAAACTTTGCATATTCCCGCCAAGGAGTCCGTTTCGGTAAAACTGATTGAATTGCTGCGTCAATACCGTTTCGAAAACGGAAAAACCGTACCGCCGGCATTGATAGATGATTTGGCTTCGATGTTTTCTCGTGCCGATTTGGCCAAATTTGCCAAATTCAAGCCGTATCCGCCGCAGCGGGAACAGGACAGGCAACACGTGCGGAAGTTTGTTGATGAAATCCAAAGTGTTGTCGATGAAATCAATCGAATCAAGGAAGCCGAACGTCAGGCGCGATTGCGCGAAGAACGCAAGCGGCAACGGAAGAAAAAAATCGCTTACGCCGGTGCCGGAATTGTTTCGGCGGTTTTGCTGGCTTGGGGCATTTGGCATTTCTATGGCAACGATATCGCTTATTGGTGGGAAACCGGTTCGGCCGATTGGAAAAGTTTGCCGCCGGAAAAAGACTGGAAACCGGAGGTTTACGGTTCGTCGCCTTCCTTGGAAGTTACCGCGCCGGTGGTTCTGCAAGCACAAGCCTTCGATATGCCCGATTCCTTGCGGGCAAATCTAAGCGAATCGGCCTTTTGGAAGGCCAATGCCGGAAAAGACCAATTGTTTGCCTTGTCCTTGGACTTGAAAAAAGGCCGTTTATCCGCCGATGACGTGAAAAATTTACTCTCCGGATTGCTGGCGAAAAACAATTACGGGAAAATTTCCCTTAGTATCGATGAAAAAGGAATGCTCTCGGGAGAAGCCGTTTTGGCCGGCAGGAAAATGACCTTATCGGGGCAAGTGTTTGATAGCGGTGCCAAACTCCGTGTATTTATCGTTGCCGTTCCTTCCGGAAAAGGAATTTGGCGCGTGCTGGGAATGAAAATATTGGCAACGGCACATTTACAAAAAGAATAGAGGATTATGAAGATAGCGGGAAAATGGATATTGGTGAATCCGTCGTTTCTGTGGGGATTGCTGCTGTTGATTCCCTTGGCGTGGTTTCTCTTGCATAACCGCGGCAAGGAACGGCCGGTTTTTGTTTATTCGATGACGAATTTCTTACAAAAAGACCGCACGTGGCGCAATTACTTGCACAAAATTTTGTCGTGGATTTTATTGCTGATTACGGCTTTGATGATCGTTGCGCTGGCACGTCCGCGAAATGTCGAATCGGGCAAGCACATTAAGAAAACCAAAGGTATCGACATTATGTTGGCGGTGGATGTTTCCGCAAGTATGTTGGCCAAAGATTTCAAGCCCAACCGGTTGGAAGCCTTGAAAAAGACCGCCATAGATTTCGTCAAACGCCGTCCGAACGACCGTATCGGCTTGGTATTGTATGCCGGTGAAGCTTTTACCAAAGTTCCGTTGACGTCGGATAAGAAAGTGCTGATCGATGCTATAAGGAACATTGATTTTTTCAAATTATACCGGCAAATCGAACAGGGAACAGCCATCGGGATGGGATTGGCAACGGCGGTCAGTCGTCTGAAAGACAGCAAAGCCAAAAGCAAAGTCATTATCCTGATGACCGACGGGATGAACAATACCGGGGAAATCGATCCGGATACGGCGCTGGAATTGGCCAAAGAATTCGGGATAAAAGTCTATACGATCGGCATCGGCACCAACGGAATGGCGCTTTCGCCCGTTTTATATGAAAACGGTCGCTTGGAATATGAGCCTCAGCGCGTGGAGATCGACGAAAACCTGTTGAAAAAAATTGCGCGCGAGACGGGAGGAAAATATTTTCGTGCCACGAATAACAAGAAATTGCAACAAATCTATGCCGATATCGATAAATTGGAAAAATCGGTTATCGAGGAAATTCGCTATTACAATTATACCGAATGGTTCAGACCGTTATTGTGGGGAGCATTGGTTTTGATGCTGTTGGTTTGGTTGTCGAATAATGTTTTATTGCGTTCAAAATTATGATGGAGATGTATCGCATAGAAAAACCGGAATTGCTTTGGTTGTTGTTGCTCATTCCGTTGGTGTGGGGAATTTTCATATTCCTTCGTTTGCAGAAGCGGAATAATCGTAACAAATTGATTGATAAAAATTTACAATCGAAAATCATACGTTTCGATTCGATTTTCAAGCCCTATTTACGCTTGTTTTTATGGTCGGTAAGTTTGTTCTTTTTGATCGTTGCGATGGCCAATCCGCAGATGGGATCCAAGTTGGAAAAAGTGCAACGGCGCGGTGCCGATATTGTCTTTGCCATTGACGTATCGAAAAGTATGATGGCCGAGGATGTGAAGCCGAACCGTTTGCTCGTGGCCAAACAAATTGTCGGGCGAACGATAGACCGTTTGGTTTCCGACCGTGTGGGTATTATCGCCTATGCGGGCGAAGCCGTTCCCGCGGTGCCCATTACCTCGGATTATGCGGCGGCCAAAATGTATTTGCAACAACTCAATACGGATTTTCTTTCGTCACAGGGAACGGCCATTGGCACGGCAATTCGTATGGCCGAATCGTATTACGACAGGGACGATGCCGATAAAATTCTGGTTATCCTGAGTGACGGCGAAGATCACGGTGAACAGGCACGCGAGGCGGCACGTGAAGCGGCGGCCAAGGGAATAAAAATCATAACCGTGGGTATCGGGACGGATACCGGTGCGCCGATTCCGTTGCGCCGCGACGGACAATTATACGGCTATAAAACGGATGCCCGGGGTAATCGCGTCATTACCAAACGAAATCAGACCTTGCTTTATGCATTGGCCAAGGCGTCGGGCGGAACCTATATCGACGGGAACAATTCCTATGAAGCCGTCAAAAAATTGATGCAATTGTTCAAAAATCTGAACCGCAAAACTTTCGAAACCACGCGGATTTCGGAATACAAATCGCAATATCAATGGTTTTTGGGCGTGGCCCTGTTGTTCTTTTTGTTGTATCTGATAACCAACGAGCGAGAAACATTATGGCTGAGAAAATTGAATTTATTCAATGAAAACAATGAAGAAAATGAGGTTTAGAATTTTAATCGGGATTTTGATAACCGGCGGATTTTTATCCTTTTCCGGACTGCGTGCCCAAACCGCCCGGGATACGATGCGTGCGTATGCCGCCGAAGGGTGGAAAGCCTATGTCAAAGGGGATTTTTCGCGTGCCGAATATAATTGGCGAAATGCTTTGCACTACGGAAAAAACGATAGCATTCGATATGATCTGGGCGAGAGTGTTTTGTTGCAGAAACGCCCGGGCGAAGCTTTGAACATTTTCCTGAAAACCGCCAAAGAGACCGAAAACGATTCGTTGAGACACCGCGCTTGGCATAACATAGGGAATATCTATTTTCATAAAAAACAATATGAAAAAGCCGTCGAAGCCTATAAAAATGCGTTGCGGGCCAATCCCGACGACGAGCAGACACGGTATAATTACGCTTTGGCCGAATTGATGCTAAAAAAACAACGTCAAAAACAAAAAAATAAACAAAATAACAATAAGAATAACC
>CAYUQW010000096.1:0-6105 GCA_964446985.1 uncultured Flavobacteriaceae bacterium | reverse complement strand
CTACCGCTACGAACATGACACGGAATATCTGAAAAGGCGGAAACCGTTTGCTTTTATGAATTTCTTGTAATAAAAAATGCCCCCGCTAAGGTGGAGGGCAACCCTCATGTTTTCACAACGGAATAATCCTTATTGTGATTTGCTTAAAAACTGCATGGCAAATATACGACAACTTTCCATTATTGTCAAGAAAATTTTATCCTAAGACGCATTAGCGATAATTACCAAAAAATAATTAACTTGAATATCAAAAAAATTTAAATTATGAGAAAAAGAAATTTAGGACTTGATATCGGACCGAACAGCATCGGTTGGGCTTTAACGGAATTTGATTTGAACAATCATTCCGGGAAAATTCAAGGAATAGGAACACGCATAATTCCTATGTCGCAAGATATTCTTACGGATTTCGAAAAAGGGAACAGCAAATCGGCAACCGCCGAAAGAACCCGTTATCGAAGTATGCGTCGACGGTATTTCCGGGAAATTTTGAGGCGTGAACGATTGCATCGTGTACTCAACATCATGGGATTTCTGCCGGAACATTATCGTGAGAAAATTGATTTCAGCGTAAGAAAAGGAAGGTTTACCGAAGAAACCAAATTGAATTATAAGAAAACCGCCGATGGTGACTATATCTTTATTTTCAAAGAAAGTTTTAATGAAATGCTTCAACTTTTCAAAGCGAAAGGTATCGATAAAAAAATCCCTTATGATTGGACCTTATATTATCTGAGAAAAAAAGCCTTACGAGAGAAAATAAGTAAGGAGGAGCTGTCCTGGATACTTCTCAATTTCAATAAAAAACGCGGCTATTACCAATTGCGCAATGAGGAAGAAAACACGCAGGATAATAAGGAAAAAATATATGTGGAATTACGTGTGGCACAAGTAGAGGAAACGGAAGAAAAAACCAAGGATGGTAAAAAATTATACAAAGTTATCTTTGAAAACGGCTGGGAATATCCTAATCTCGTAACCGATAAAGATGAATGGGAAGGAAAAATCAAAGAATTTATCGTCAGCATAAGCCGGAATAAAGACGGTTCCGTCAAACGCACTTTCAAAAAAGTGGATCCCGAGAAAGACTGGGAAGCCATTAAAAAGAAAACCGAAAACGATATTGAAAAATCCGGCAAGCATGTCGGCGAATTTATTTTTGACCGTTTATTGGAAAATCCTTCTATCAAAATCCGGGGAAACCTGGTTCAAACAATCGACCGGAAGTTTTATAAAAAGGAATTGCAAGCCATCTTAAACAAACAAAAAGAATTCCACCCGGAACTAACGGATAAAACGCTATTGGAAAAAAGTTTAATCGAACTCTATCCGATAAATGAGGCTCACCGCAACACGTTGAAAGACAAGGATTTGCCATACCTCATCACCGAAGACATCATTTTCTATCAACGTCCGTTAAAAAGCCAGAAATCACTGATAGCCGAATGTCCCTATGAACGAATTAAAATAAAGGTCAAACGTATTGACCCGCAGACGGGAAAAGAAATTGTTCGCGAGGAAGAAAAAGGCATTAAGGTCATATCAAAATCGCATCCGTTTTATCAGGAATTCAGATTATGGCAATTTATCAACAACTTACGCATTTACCGGAAGGAAAAAAGGGTGAATGACGAATGGAAATTTAATGTTGATGTTACGGACGAAATGTTCCCGGGCGATGAAGACCTTGCGGAATTATTCGATTTCCTAAAAGATAAAAAAGAAGCCGGACAAAAAGACGTTATTAAATTCCTGGAAAAAAACCGAAAAATCAAATCAACAGATAAGGATAACTACCGGTGGAACTATGTTGAAGAAAAGAAATATCCGATGATGCCTACCCGCGCCGGTTTCCTTGCCCGATTGAAAAAAACGGAAGGGATAAATCCCAAAGAATTTCTAACCGTTGAAAGGGAAACCGAACTTTGGCACCTGATATATTCCGTTCAGGATAAGGAAGCCTACAAAAAAGCCTTACGCACCTTTGCCCGAAAAAACGGGATAGATGAAAAAAGCTTCGTCGAAGCATTCGAAAAATATCCGCCGTTCAAGAGCGAATACGGCGCTTATTCCTACAAAGCATTAAAGAAAATCGTTCCGCTGATGCGAAGCGGAAAATATTGGGATGCGGCATCTGTTCCCGAGCAGGTAAAAGAACGCATAGACCACATTATCGAACGTCTGGATAGCATTGATTACGACCCGGAACGTCTGGATAAAATTTCCGACGACGACATCCCGCATGCCGTTTTAAAAAGTTTTATTTCCATGAAAGGCCGTAATCCTTACGCCGGATTACAAACACATCAGGCGGTTTATGCCGTTTACGGCCGGCATTCCGAAGCGGAAGAAGTTCAATATTGGCGAACGCCCGATGACATTGATGCTTTTCTGAATAAATTCAAACAACACAGCTTGCGCAACCCGATTGTCGAACAAGTGGTTCTGGAAACCCTGCGAACAGTCAGGGATATTTGGCGCTATTACGGCGACGGAAAACCCGGCTTTTTTGACGAAATACACGTGGAATTGGCGCGTTCATTGAAAAATCCCGCAGAAAAACGAAAAGAAATCAGCAAGCGGAATTTGGAAAATGAGAAAACAAACCGCCGCATACGTGCGCTGTTGAAGGAATTAATCGGTGTCGGAGCAAAGCCCGAATCGCCCAACCATTTTGAAATTCTGAAAATTTATGAGCAAGATGTATTGGGAAGTGTCAATGAAATGGATGACGATATCAAAAAAGTCATTCAAGCAAAAGAACCGACACAGAAACAAATCGAAAGATATAAACTCTGGTTAGACCAAAAATATATTTCCCCATACACAGGTAAGATAATTCCATTATCAAAATTATTTACTCACGAATATCAAATAGAACACATATTGCCACAGTCGCGCTATTTTGATAATTCACTCAGTAACAAAGTCATTTGTGAAAGTGCGGTCAATCTGGAAAAAGGAAATATGACGGCCTATGAATTCATCAAGGAAAAAGGCGGAAGTATCGTTACGGGAGACCACAAACTTTTCACCTTGGACGAATATGTAAATCATGTAAACAAATATTTTTCACACAACCGTAAAAAACGTCAAAATCTGCTCAGCGAAGACATTCCCGACAGCTTTATCGAAAGACAATTGAATGATACGCGGTATATCAGCAAGGTGGTCAAAGGATTGCTGAGCAATATCGTCCGGGACGAAGGAGAAAATGCCGTAACAACCAAACGGCTCATTCCGGTTGTCGGAAGCATTACCGCCACACTGCGACACGATTGGGGACTCAATGACAAATGGAACGAAATCATACTTCCGAGATTCAAGCGGTTGAACCAAATGCTTAACCGTCAGGATTTCACTTTTGTTAACGAAGACGGTGTGGAAGTTCCGAAAATTCCGGATGAATTGGCAGGCAAAATCAATAAAAAACGCATCGACCATCGCCATCACGCCTTGGATGCTTTGGTGATTGCACTCACCACAAGGGAGCATATTCAATATTTAAATTCGCTTAACAACAAAAAAATCAAATACGAACTTCGCGAAAAATTGCTCACCAAAGATAAAGACGGCAAATATACACGGACATTTAAACTTCCTTGGCCCGCTTTCCCGGTGGAAGCTAAGGAAGCCTTGGAAAAAATCATTCCTTCTTTCAAGCAGAACTTGCGTGTTATCAACAAAGCCACCAATAAATATTGGAAATGGATCAAGCAACCCGACGGCAGTTATAAGAAACAAAAGGTCAAACAAACCAAAGGAGATCATTGGTCCATCAGAAAACCATTGCATAAAGAAACCATTTACGGCAAACTGGATTTTATCCCTGCTTCGGGCAAGGACATACCAACGGCATCGAGAGAACCGCTGTCAAGCATTGCAGATAAGAACATCAAGAACATACAGAAACGCATCAACAAAATCGCCGATAAACGTATTCGAGAAGTCATAATACCCAATCATTTGAAACATTTCACCGATGAAAACGGAAATATTGATTATGAAAAAGCATTCGGTCCCGAAGGCATTGAACAACTAAACAAAAATATCGTCGAATTAAATGAAGGAAAGCCGCACAAGCCAATTTACAGAGTAAAATTCTATGAACTCGGACAACGATTTCCGTTATCGGACAATCCCAGCAGTCCCAAGCATAAGAAATATGTCGAAGCGGCCAAGGGCACCAATCTGTTTTACAATATCTATTGGGATGAGAAAAAACAGAAGCGAAATTTCGAAACCGTGCCGTTGAAAGAAGTTATCGAGCATCAAAAACAAGTAGCCCGGCTGCCGAAAGATCAAAGAACACCGGCACCGGTCAATCCTGCCTTAGGCAAATACCTGTTTACGCTCTCACCCGGCGATTTGGTATATGTCCCGGAAGAAGGAGAAGATGTGAGCCAAATCGACTTCCGTCATCTGACTACCGAACAACGACAACGAATATACAAAATGGTAAGCAGCACTGGTAAACGCAGTTATTATATTCCTGCTGAAGTATCTCAGCCTATTTATAATAAAAAGGAATTTGAGAGTCTAAATAAAATGGAACGTTCCATTGATGGCCACATGATAAAAGAAAGGGCAATCAAAATCATAACAGACAGGCTGGGCAATATCATTGACGTAAAAACCGGAGAATTATGATCAAACGCACCATTTTCCTGTCCAGAGATGCCTACCTCTATACCCGTCACAAACAAATGCGGATCGATTTCAAAGACGGTGATCAGGAAAGCATCAGCATTCCCATCGAAGACATCGGTGTTTTGGTGCTCGAATCCTACCGTTTGAGCATCAGCCTGAACCTCATTTCGCGCTTACTGGATAACAACGTGGCCATTGTCACTTGCAACAGCAAGAAAATGCCCCAAGGGTTGATTCTGAACCTTGATGCCAATCATACACAACAGGAACGTTTTGCCCGTCAAGTAAGTGCTAGCAAACCTTTGAAAAAACAATTATGGGCACAAACCGTCAAACAAAAAATTCACAACCAGGGGCGCCTGCTGGTTTTACTAGGATTGGAAAAAGGGAACAGTGCCGGCTTGCCCGAAAATATGCACCGGTGGAAAAAAGAAGTCAAGAGCGGCGATACGGGCAATATGGAAGCAAGAGCCGCCGCATACTATTGGTCTGTTCTTTTCAGGGACCATAATCCGTATTTTCTACGCCTTCGGGACGGCCCCATGCCCAATGCACTTTTGAATTACGGCTATGCCATACTACGGGCTGTTACGGCACGTTCGCTGGTGGCATCGGGGCTGCTCCCGACATTAGGCATTCACCACCATAACAAATACAATGCCTACGCCCTGGCCGACGACATTATGGAACCCTACCGGCCTTTCGTTGATAAATTGGTTTACCATATTATCAGAGAAAACCGGGAAATTCTTTCACAATCCGAACTCACCAAAGAGGTCAAGGCAAAACTATTGCAAATTCCTGCCATTGACGTAATCATTGACGGCGAAAAAAGCCCGTTGATGAATGCCATGCAACGCACAACAGCCAGTTTATATCGCTGTTTCGAAGGAAGTTCAAGGAAAATCCTTTATCCCGAAATCCTATAAAAAAATCATTATGAACAGTCTCACCAGATTAAACCAATACAGAATTATGTGGGTAATCGTATTTTTTGATTTGCCGACCAATACAAAAAAGGAACGGCACCATGCATCCAAGTTTCGTAAGAACTTGATTGAAGACGGATTTGCCATGTTTCAATACAGCATTTATGTCCGTCATTGTCCCAGCCGCGAAAATGCCGAAGTGCACATCAAGCGGGTCAAAAACTTTCTGCCTCCCGAAGGATATGTCGCCATTTTACAAATCACGGACAAACAATTCGGAATGATTGAAATATATGAGAAGAGAAAGCCGAAACCGAAGCCGGATCTACCACAACAATTAAGTCTGTTCTAGGACAAAGAACAGAAATACAATAAAAAAAATAAGCCTGCCGATAAGACAGGCCTGGGATCGGACACGATTTTTTTGATTCAAAAAATAGACATAACAGACACATTTTCAGCACATTAGGACACGCAATGTTGTGTCCGATATGTCAAAGATACAGTTTTGTAAGCAAATCACAAC
>CAYUQW010000095.1:0-6150 GCA_964446985.1 uncultured Flavobacteriaceae bacterium | reverse complement strand
GTGCCCGCCCGCAACCGTTTTGATTTTTGAAGCTTCGTGGTTTCAGTCTTCTCCTTCGTTTCCGGAGAGGAAATAACCGCCTTTTACAAGGATTTCGGCATTGGCGGGTATGCTTTCCGCATTGAGGATTTCGATATATCCGCTATCGTTTTCTCTGCCTGTTTTTACGGGAAGTTTTTCGAAAACATATGCTTTTCCGGTTTGCGATTTCAGTACGAAAATTACTTTTGTATCGCCGTCGTCAACTACCGCTTCTACAGGTAAAGAAGCGGATTTGTATTGTTTGGAAACGATCTCGGCACGGACATACATCCCTGGGATCAGCAAATCGTTATCGCCGTTTTCTTCCGGATGCGCATGAACACGCACGGTCCGGGTTTTTTCGTCAACGGACTTTCCAATGCGGAAAATCTTGGCTTTGAAAATTTTTCCGGAATCATTCTCGATATGAAAAAATACATCGGCATTTTTTCTGATTTTGGACAAATCTTTTTCGAATACCTGCAGTTCAACGTGTTTGTGTTCTGGATTTATAATTTTTATCATCGTTTTTTGTGCCGGAATGAACTCCCCTTTTTCCGCTTGGATAAAGCTGACATAACCTGTAACAGGGGATCGCAGGACGATTTGTGAAGATAAATTATCGTTCCGGAGTGTTTCGGTATTTATTCCGAGCAAGGCCAATTCTTTTTTCAAGGATTCCAGTTTTACTTTGGACGAGAAATAGTCCGATTTGGCTTTCAAGTAACTTTTCGGAGAAACGATTTGCTCTTTCACCAGCTGTTTTTTCCTTTCGTATTCGCTTTTGAGGTAAGCCAATTGTTCTTTCAATGCCAGGTAGTCGCGTTGCAAACGCAGATATTCCGGATTTTCCAGGGTAATCAAAGCCTCTCCGCGCTTAACGAAATCGCCGACGATGGGCTTTATGTTTTTTACATATCCGCCGTAGTAAGCGCTTAGGGCATATTTGTTTTTCGGTGGAACATCGATTGTTCCGTTTGCGGGTACAAATTCGGAGAAAGTTTGTTCCGAGAGGGAACCGAGTTTCATGTTTTCCGCTTCGAATTGTTCCTTTGTGACTGTCACCGTATTGCCGTTTTCTTCGTGTTCCGTGTTTTTTTCACGGTCGGTACTGTTATTATTCCCGTTGTTGCAGGCCGATAAAAACAGAATAAAAAGACTTATAAACAGAATTTTTTTCATGGTTTTAGGGTATTATGTATTTGATTTTTAAAACGGTAAGGTTGTATTGTAGCAAATCTTCAAGATATTTCAAACGTATTTTCGTGGCATTTTCCACGCTGATGACATACCGGAAATAGTCGATTTCACCGGTTTTGAAAGATTCCCCGGCTGCTTTGCCGATTTTTTCTTCGAAGATTTTCCCTTCGTTTTCGTAGTAGTTTAACCGTTCTTTTTGTTGTTCCAAACGCGTATATAATTGATTTAAGCGGTTTCTCCATCGAATTTGCGTATCTTCGGAAAGTAAGATTTGTTGTTCGTAAGCTATTTTTTTCGCCCGGATTTTTGCGCTTTTACCTCCGAAGAACAAAGGAATAGATATTCCGAAGGATAAAGCGGAGTAGGAAATGCCGGGATTGCCGGGAGAGGTCCACACTTGAGGTGCAATGTGGAACCCGGGCCATAAGCCGGCTTTTTCGGTTTTCCAATCGAGTTTCTTTTCTTCCTCCTTTAGTTCTGTTCCGAAAGCCATTAAAGTTTTGGACACTTCCTCGTCTTTGTATGAAACGGATAATTTGACAAAGAGATCGGGGTCGGGCTCGAAATCCAAATCTTTGGCTTGGACCAATGCCGATAATTGCGATTTATACCGTTCAATCCGGCGTTGTATGTCTTTCAGAGTCAATTCGATTTCTTTTAATTTGCTTTTGGCCGTCCAGAATTCCAAAGCCGTGGATTCCCCCGCCCGGAATTTTTTTTCAGCCGCTTGTTTGAATTTTTCATAGAGTTCATACAAATGACGATAATAACGTTCCTTGGCGCTCTCATAAAGCAAATGCTCGTATGCCGTTCCGATGGAAAGAAACAGTTGCCGTTGGATTTTTTTGGAATTCCAAATGCTTAACATCCGTCGAGTGGACAAAAGCTTGCGTTTTTGGAAATAATAGGTGGGGAATTTAAACGATTGTTGCGCCGAGATAACATAAAAAGGTTTGCCTGTCAAGGGATCGATATTTGTCGGATCCGGATCTGCGGAAAATTCGGTCTTGTCCAATTCCCAAGCAGTGGCACGCAGCACTTTGTTTTTTTCTATTTCCAATAAGGAGGCTTGGTAGGTTTGATTGTGTTTCAGGGCCAAGGCATACAGATTTTCCAAAACCGTATCTTTTTGTACCTGTGCCGTTACCTTAAACCCGGGAATTGTCAAGATTAAAATCATGATTGTTTGCTTGAGGTTCAAACGCGTATTGCCTTTGTCTTTGTTTCTTCCGTATATGGCATAAAGTACGGGTAATACTATCAGCGTCAGTAAGGTTGATGTGAACAAACCGCCGATGACCACGGTAGCCAGGGGTCTTTGAACTTCGGCACCGGCCGATTGGGAGACCGCCATGGGTAAAAATCCCATCATAGCAGCCGAGGCCGTTAATATAACGGGGCGCATACGGTCTTGGGCTCCTTTGATAATAATATGGTACATTTTTCTTCCTTTTAAAATCAATTCATTGAAATGTTCTATCAAAACAATACCGTTTAATACGGCAATACCGAATAAGGCAATGAAACCTACCCCGGCGGAAATACTGAAAGGCATGCCGCGAATCCAAAGGGCAAAAATGCCTCCGATGGCCGATAAAGGTACGGCGGAAAATATCAATAAGGAGATTTTCACGGATTTAAAAGCAAAATACAGCATTAGAAAAATGAGAAAAAGTGCAAACGGAACTACTATCATTAAGCGTTTTTTTGCCGAACGGAGATTTTCGAATTGGCCGCCGTACCGTATATTATAGCCGGGGGGCAATTTGATTTTTTTGTCGATGGTTTTTTGTATGTCTTCGACTACGGACTCCATATCGCGTCCGCGAACATTCACACCGATACTGATACGCCGGTGCGTGGCATCCCGTGAGATTTTGGCCGGCCCTTTTTTCAGTGTTATATCGACCACTTCTGCAAGCGGTATGGTATGTCCCGTAGCCGTTGAAACGGGGATTGCCTGTATTTTCCGTATATTACTCCGCACATTTTCGGGCAAACGCGCCACCAATCCAAAACGTTTTTCCCCTTCGAAAATTTCGCCGGCGGGTAAACCGCCGAATGCTATGCGAATAAGGCTGTTGACATCTTCGACACTCAGGCCGTATTTGGCCAATTTTTCCCGTCTGATCTTAAATAACATCTGCGGTAGGCCGGCTACTTTTTCCACTGTTATATCCGCTGCTCCCGGGATTTTTTCTATTTCTTTTTTGATTTTATTGGCCAAGTTATTCAAAACATATAAATCTTCCCCGTAAATTTTTACGGCCACATCCGACCGGGTTCCCGAAATCAATTCGTTGAAACGCATCTCTATCGGTTGAGTGAATTCATATTCTATACCGGGCAAAACCCTAAGCGAATCTTTTATAATCCGAATCAGTTCTTCTTTTGTTCCGGCCGTTTTCCACTTGTTTTTCGGGTGGAGTTTGACAATGATATCCATATCTTCCATCGACATCGGATCCGTTGGTACTTCCGCCGCACCTATGCGGCTTACGACTTGATCGACTTCCGGGAATTTTTTCAGAATTTTCTCTATTTTCGTACTGGTTTCGATGGCTTTCCTTAATGATGTTCCCGTTTTCAGAACAGGTTGAATTACAAAATCCCCTTCGTCCAGCGTAGGTACAAATTCTCCGCCCAATTTAGAAAATACATATAAAGAAGTTATGAAAATGCCCAATGCCGTTACAATAACAAGTTTTTTATGATGCAATGCATAGCGTAACGAGGGTGCATAAAGTTTATTTAAAAAAGCGATGATTTTATCTGATACTTTGAATTTTTTCATATCCGGTTTGAGAAGCAAGGACGACATTACAGGTAGGTAAGTCATTCCCAGAATCATCACGCCGGTCAATGCGAAAATAAATACCAAAGCCATCGGCCGGAACATTTTTCCTTCGATTCCCGTAAGCGCCAAAATAGGAAAAAACACGATAATAATAATCAATTGACCGAATATGGCCGAATGCATCATTTTGGATGCTGACTTTACCGTCAGATCGTCAATTTCGGCCTGTGTTGCGGCTTTGGTTTTTATGTAATCCAAAGCCATCCTGAATGCAATAAATTCCACGATAATAACGGCGCCGTCTATAATTATCCCGAAATCAATAGCCCCCAAACTCATCAGATTGGCATCGATACCGAAAATATACATCATGCTCAATGCGAATAATAACGACAAAGGAATGACGGATGAAATGATAAATGCGGAACGCCAATTACCCAATAATAACAATACCATGAAAGTAACAATCAAACTTCCGAATATTAAATTTTCGGCAATGGTAAAAGTTGTTTTGTCCAGCAATTCGGTGCGTTCCAGAACGGGATTTATATAAATGCCTTCAGGTAAGGTTTTCTTGATTGCTTCAATGCGTTTTTTCACTTTGCCTATTACCTCGCTGACATTGGCACCTTTCAACATCAAAATTTGCCCCATCACTTTTTCGCCTTCGCCGTTGGCCGTTACCGCTCCGAATCTTGTGGCATGACCGAAGCCCACTTTCCCTATATCCTTTATGTACACCGGAATACCGTTGCGGACCGTAACGACGATATTGCGAATGTCGTCGAGATTGCGAGCCAAGCCGTCGCTCCGGATAAAATAACTTTTATCGTGTTTTTCGATGTAACCTCCGCCGGCAATTCCGTTATTGGCTTTCAAGGCATTATAAACATCGTTAACAGTCAGATTTAATGCCGTTAATGTCGCCGGGTCTATACGGATTTCGTACTGTTTGAGAAATCCGCCCCAGGTATTGACTTCAACCACTCCGGGAATACCGCTCAGATAACGCTTGACAATCCAGTCTTGAATGGTGCGTAGGTCGGTGAGTGAATATTTATCTTTATACTTCGGATCGACCTCCAGGGTATATTGATAAATTTCACCCAAACCGGTCGTTATGGGGCCCGCTTGAGGCTTGTCAATGCCTTCCGGCAATTTTTCGGCCACCGAACGCAGTTTTTCCGCGATAAGTTGCCTTGGCAGATATGTCCCCATTTTATCCTCGAATACCAAGGTTACAACCGAAAGTCCGAATTTGGAAACTGAGCGTATCTCTTTAATGCCCGGTAAATTACTCATTTCCAATTCAACGGGATAGGTGATTAATTGCTCCACGTCTTCCGTGGATAGATTTCGTGTGGTGGTGATTACCTGAACTTGATTATTGGTAATATCCGGTACCGCACCGACGGGTAGATGCATAAGTGAATATATTCCGCCGAAAACTATGGAAAACGTGAAAAGCAATACGATAAATTTATTTTTTACGCTGAAGCGAATGATTTTTTCCACCATAACAGATTTATTTTCGGGTTAAGAAACAAATAAAACAATACTGTGCATACTCCCGTATGGAGAATGCGAATTAATGATAAGGATATCAAAATTCGGGAGGTTTCCTCGTTTTTATGAAAAATAAATCAAATTGTTTGAAGAGATAGAAAAAATAATGATTTGTAGAGGCTTTTTTATGGAGATACCGAAAAGCCTCATTAGGTAAGAAATAATGGAAATGCATAAAAGAACAATGTCCGGGGTGTTTCAAGGGTTTTTTATGCGGGTGTTTGTGTTTGTAGTGGTTTTTTTTCAGACTTCCGTAATGCTTCGATAAAAATGCGGATAAGCTGTCGCCTTCGGATAAATGTTCGACGGCATTTTCGACGAAATCTTTTAACCAAATAACCTCATAACCGTCAATACGGCTAATTTGCAATAGGAAAACAAGGTACAAGAAATAAACACCGGCTTTTTTCATTGCATCAAAACTAACCATTTAGTTCCTCTGCATTCCTTATTATCCATAAAATTTTTTTATGAGGTAATTGATAAAAATTAAGGTAGTCACGATTAATTGAAAATATTCTATTTTTGAGGCATAAACAGGATTTATGTCGCATCATCATCCTATT
>CAYUQW010000094.1:0-6235 GCA_964446985.1 uncultured Flavobacteriaceae bacterium | reverse complement strand
TACAATAAGGTTTCAAAAATATCCGTTACACGTTTCCATTCTTCCGTTTGCGGGTTTTTGACTTTCGGATTGATAACCTTCATACTTTTGATAAGGGCGATGGTCATACCGCCGGCAATATTGGGCAATTCTTTTTCGATACCTTCACCTATGGCCAAAGGTAAAGGCGGCAAACCGGCAATGGTTTCCAGAATTTCCGATAGATCCAATTCTTCATCGTAACTTTTGAACTCTTCGATATTGCCTTCCAGACCTTGCGTGATGGGCAGATCGTCATACCAAAGCACGTCACGGCCGTTGAATTTGGCCTTTTTCATTCCCGTTTCCAATAAACGGTAAATCATACGGTTGATAAAATCGTTCAAACGGACGATATCGTTTTTGTCCACGTCCATACCGCCTGCACGGCGAAACAGTTTTTCGAATTTTTTTACTCCTGCAATTTTCATATAAATTAATTTTTATTTGCCTGAACGACTTCAAAAACAATACCCCGGCCGGTTTCGTGCCATTATGTCCGATAAAACCGATGTTTTGTCCGAAAATCCGGGTTTTTGGAGGAAAATTGTCATAGCCGGCTCGTCGCGGGGTCTCTGATGTTGTTTATTAGGCGGAATTCATCTATTTTTGGGATAATCCTTCGTTTATATGCTGTTGAAACGAATATCAAGACGGGTTTTCGGCAAAAGACTTTTGTTGGCGGCAGCCGGATGGTATGTTTTTTCGATGTTTCCCTGTTGCATTCGTCCCGCCGGGGATAAAAAATTATGGCTTGCATTGGGCGATACGCTTTTTCCGGATTTAAAAAATTCTCCCGGTGTGCGGGATATCAATTTTTGGCATCATTTGTTGTTTACCTTGAACGATAAAAATTACGATCCGGATATTCAGGCTTTTATCCGGCGGGGTTGGATCAGGTTTAATAAGTATTTGGACAAAAACGGCATTGCGTTTGAAAATTTGCCCTATGAAAAACGTGCCGGCATTATCGATAAATTGATTGAGGAAACCGGTTGGGCCGAAAATTGGGTGGCGCGATTGCAAATCCTCATTTTCGAAGCCGCCTTTTTGGATCCGCATTACAAGGTGAATCTGCACCGGTCGGGATGGAAATGGGTGCATCACGCCTACGGTGTTCCCCGTCCGGACGATTCGGCGGATTATTTTTCCTTATTGGCCAAGCGAAAAAAAACCGAAATTATTCGCTCGTTGTAAAAATATCCTTTTATTTGGCTTAACTTTGTAAGCATTATGAACGGAGATTTTGAGAAAATAATGATCAAGGTTCTTCAAATTATGAACGAAGAACCGCGTAAATCGTTTAATTACAAACAACTGGCCGCCCGTTTGGAATTGCATTCGGATGAATTGAAAAAACAATTGCAGGACGAATTGGCGCGGCTGGCCGGAGAAAACAAACTGGAAGAAACTTCCCCCGGGAAATACCGCATTGTACCTCAAAATATTTTTGTGGGCGTATTGGATATGACCAATAACGGCAGCGGATTTGTGGTCACCGATGCCTTGGAAAAGGATATTTTTGTGCCCAACCGTTATCTGAACAAGGCGTTACACGGCGATTTGGTGGAAGCCAAGGTGTTGGATTTCCGCCGCGGAAGAAATCCCGAAGGAGAAATCGTGCGCATTATCGACCGCGCCAGAACGACCTTCACCGGTATTGTGCGACTCTACGGCAATTACGCTTTTGTGGATCCGGACGATCCGAAGATGTACAAAAGTTTTTACGTCTCCCTGGAAAATATCAACGGTGCCGAAGACGGCGACAAGGTGGTGGTGGAATTGATCGATTGGCCCGAAAAAGCCGGAAGCCCTTTCGGAAAAATTATCAAAGTGTTGGGTAAACCGGGCGAACACGAAACGGAAATTCATTCGATCCTCGACGATTACAATTTACCCTACGAATTTGAACCGGAAGTGGAATTGGCCGCGGAAAAACTCAAACCGGACATAACGAAGGAAGAAATTGCCAAGCGCCGTGATATGCGCGACAGGATTACGTTTACCATCGATCCGGTGGATGCCAAAGATTTTGACGATGCGCTCTCGGTGCGGAAACTGCCGAACGGACATTGGGAAATCGGCGTGCATATCGCCGACGTCACACATTATGTCAAGCCCGGTGATATTATCGACAGGGAAGCTTTTGAGCGTGCCACCTCGGTTTATTTGGTGGACCGTGTTATTCCGATGCTTCCCGAAGTATTGAGCAATCAACTCTGTTCGTTGCGTCCCAATGAAGACAAGCTGACCTTCTCGGCGGTATTCGAAATGGACGAAGAAGGCAAAGTGTATAACACGTGGTTCGGGCGCACCGTCATTCATTCCGACAAGCGTTTTACCTACGAAGAAGCCCAAGGGATTTTGGATGCCGGTAAAGGATTGTTTTATAACGAATTGAACTTACTCAACAAGATAGCCAAGCGCCTCCGGGCCGCACGTTTCAACAAAGGGGCCATCAGTTTCGAGCGCTCCGAAGTGCGGTTCAAACTCGACGAAGAAAAAAATCCGGTGGAAATCTATGTCAAAATCCCGATGGATACCAATAAATTGATCGAAGAATTTATGTTGTTGGCCAACAGGCGCGTGGCGGAATACGTCGGGAAGGAGAAAAAGGGAAAAGTGTTCGTTTACCGCGTGCACGACAAACCGAAAAAAGAAAAATTGGAAGAATTGCGCAAAGTGGTGGCCAAATTCGGCTACCGTATCAATATCAATGATGAAAAAAAATTGGCCCGTGCCATTAATAAACTTTTGGAAGATTTCAAACACAAAAAAGAACGCGCTTTGGTCGAATTGATGGTGTTGCGCACGATGAGCAAGGCGGTTTACACGACCGATAACCGCGGCCATTACGGGCTGGCCTTTCCGTATTACACACATTTTACTTCACCGATCAGACGCTATCCCGATATGATGGTCCACCGGCTGCTACAAAAATATCTCGACGGTCAACAGGTCAAATCCAAGGAAGCCTACGAGAAGAAATGTATTCACGCAACCGATATGGAAATCAATGCGCAACACGCCGAATGGGACAGCATTGCCTATATGCAAACGAAATATATTTCGAATTATATCGGTGAAGAGTTTGACGGCGTTATCTCGGGTGTTACCGAATGGGGGCTTTATGTCGAACTGACCGATACGCTGATTGAAGGAATGATCCGACGTACGGAAATGCAGAACGATTATTTTATCTACGATCCCGACGAACAGGCTTTTATCGGACAAACAACCGGCAAAACCTACCGCTTGGGTGATGATATACGCGTGCGCGTGGTCGAAACGAATTTGATAAAAAAACAGGTTACTTTTGAGCCGGCCGACGGTTTTTCCAAAGCCAAAAAAGGCGGAAAAAAGAAAAAGAAAAAAAATAAAAAACGAAAAAAATCCCGATGAAAAAATTGCTTGGCGGATTGGGACTTTTGCTATTGATTTTACTGGCTTTTCTTCTTTGGCGATATCCTTATTTGTTGCGAGCGGCAGGACATATTTACCTGAAAGGGCACACCACCGCTTTTATTGCCGATTTTACGGATTATCCGCGAAGAAAAATCGAACGTTCCCCCGAAGTTTGGCATTGGCCTTTGCATAAACAATACAACCGTATTCCTTTGACCGCCGACCTGGAAAAAGCTTTCCGGAAATACGGCACCGTGGCCTTCCTGATTATTAAGAACGACAGTATTCTGATCGAAAAATATTACGAAGGATATACAAAAGACAGCTTGTCCAATTCCTTCTCGATGGCCAAAAGTATTGTGGCAAGTTTGGTGGCGAAAGCCATTGAAGAAGGGAAAATCGGTTCCTGGCAAGACAAAGTGAAAAAATATTTACCCGGCATTAAAGGTCCTTATGCCGACAGTGTCCGTATAATCGATTTGGCCATGATGTCAGGCGGCACCGATTGGCAGGAAAACTACTACGGCCCGTTCAATATCACCGCCGAATCGTATTTTACCCGGGATTTGGACCGCCTGATGCTCGACAAGGTCCGCTTTGTACATCCGCCGGGGAAGGCATACCGCTATTGCAGCGGCGACACGCAATTTCTGGGGATGATTGTCCGTAAGGCTACCGGCAAACATTTGTCCGGTTATTTGTCGGAGAAATTTTGGAAACCTATGGGTATGCGTCGCGAAGCTTGGTGGAATCTCGATCGTGAAGACGGCAACGAAAAAGCTTTTTGTTGTATCAATGCCGATGCACGGGATTTTGCCCGCTTCGGCCGGTTGTTTCTGCACAAGGGAAACTGGAACGGACGGCAGTTGCTCGATACGGCCGATGTCGTCCGGATGACACGCCCGCATTTGCCCGGTACGGATTTCTACGGATTGCAATGGTGGTTGTTCAACTACCGGGGCGTTCAAGGTTACCAGATGATCGGTCATTTGGGGCAATATGTTATCGTCTTGCCTTCGGAAAATGCCGTGATAGTCCGGCTCGGACATAAAAAAGAACACGCCGCCAAGGGGCAAATGCCCGCAGATTTGAAAATTTATTGGCGCGAAAGTCTGAAAATATTACACCGGGCTTCCTAAAATCTTTCTATGACTGTTTCCGCTTGCCGACCGCCTTCCGGAGGAACCGCTTACCATACCGTTATCGAAGGGGACAATTTGGAAGTACTTCAACGGATCCAAGGGGAATGCGCCGGCAAATTCGATTTCGTGTATATCGATCCGCCGTATAACACCGGGAAAACCCAAAATCGAAATTACAAAGACCGGTTTTGGGAATACTATTCCCGCGAAAAACACGAAAAATGGCTCGATTTTATGTACCGGCGGTTCGAAGCCCTTATGCCGCTTCTGACGGATGACGCCGTCGTTTTTGTTTCCATCGACGATCGTGAACTGCCGCATTTGATTTTAATGCTCCGCCGGTTGTTCGGCGAATGGAACACCGAAGTAATGATTTGGCACAAAATCCCCGAAGCCGGCACGGCCGGGCAGGGAAAAATGAAGCGCACAAAACGTTTCCGTATCGATCACGAATATATCATTGTGGCCTACCGCGATAAACAAGCCGTACATTTCAATAAAATCAAAACCTTGCGTTCCGTAATGAAAAACTACGGCAATCCCGATAGCGACCCGCGCGGTCCATGGATCAGCGCCGAAATTTGCAAGTCAAAAAACAAATCCAACCCCAACGGCAAAAATTACTACACGCTGATTACGCCTTCCGGCCGCAAGATCACCCGTCAATGGCATTTTTCGCGCGAAGAACTGGAAGAACTCGATCGCGACGGCCGTATTTGGTGGGGGAACGGCCGCATCATTCCGCGGCTGAAAAAATTCCTGAACGAGCCGCGGCTTGTTACGCCTTCGTCGGTGATCAAAAACATCAGCCAAACCGAAGGTTTGAAGGACCTGAAAAAACTGCTCGGCAAAGAACCGCCCAGCCGTCCCAAACCCGTTCGCCTGTTGAAATTACTGTTGCAAATGGCGGCACGCCCCGACAGCCTCGTGTTGGATTTCTTTGCAGGCACGGGAAGTCTCGGACAGGCCGTAATGGAATACAATGCCGAGACCGGCAGCCGCATCCGTTCCGTATTGGTTTCCAACAACGAACAACATTCCCTGGACGATTTTCTCTTGCCGCGTCTAAAAAAATTGGAACAAATCTACCTGCCCGAACAAAAATTGCAGTATTTTCGCATCAATGAGCACTAACCGGTCCGAACAACTGAAAAAGAAAAAATCCCGCCGCCTGATGCATGCCATATCCGTCGGATTCGGCGTGATTGCCATTCTGATTATCGTTAAAGGATTCCGGGATATCCAAGTCAAACTGAAAAACCGTCCTTATTTCGACCGCATCATCGAAGCCCGCGACACCATGCGGACTTTTACACGGAACGACATACGCATCGACATTTATCCCGGCGGCTCCGTGCGGTTTTTTTCCGGCGATTTCGATCGCAGCCGGACCCTGGCCGTTCAAGGAAACAGCGTCATCCGTTCCGCCCGCCCGCTGCACCTGTTGACCCAAGGCGGAACCATAGACCTTTTCAGCGGTGAAATATACCTGCACACAGGCCGTTTCAACCGTTTCTGTCTCTTGCGCGGAAAAGCGGTTTACAACAACAAAACATATAGCGGAAGCAACATTTGTTTCGACGAATACCGGCGCAAAACCGATACCTTGCCGCAAGCCCCCGACCCCGGCGTCTTTTTCTCTTCCGGAGGCGATTAACGGCTTCACCGGG
>CAYUQW010000093.1:0-6241 GCA_964446985.1 uncultured Flavobacteriaceae bacterium | reverse complement strand
GACCCCGGCAGGATTCGAACCTGCAACCTACTGATCCGTAGTCAGTTGCGCTATCCAGTTACGCCACGGGGCCTTTCTTTGCGGTTGCAAAGGTAAAATCTTTTTGGTAAACCGCCAAATTTTTTCAACGGAAAATATAGCGAACCGTTTCGCCGTTTTCGGTGCGAATTTCCACCATCAGACGTTGGTTACGGTTGTCGAAAGCTTGCTGTATATCGTCCACCGTATAAACAGGACGGTTGTTGACGGCCACAATCAATTGTCCCGGAACAATACCGTTGGCAAGCAGTTCACGGTTGCGCACTTGCGTGATCATTACACCGTTTTTTACACCGTAATGACGAAGCGTGCGACGGTCGGTATTTTTCAGCATCAAGCCCCACTCGGGCAGATATACCGTATCGTTTTTTTCGAGCGTAACACGATAGGTTTTACGCCGTCCGTCGGGTTTGATAATATGCACCGCCACCGTTGTGCCGGGTTGTTTGGTTTTCAGATAACCGATAAGTTCGGCCATTGATTTGACAGGTTGATCGTCCAAACCGACAATGATATCACCTTTGCGTATGCCGGCTTTGTAGGAATTGCTACCGGGATTAACATTGCTTATCCAAATACCTTCCGTCTGCTCTATACCCAGACGCTTGGCCGTGTCGCCGTCCAGTTCCACACCGGCAATACCGATTTTGCCTTTCTGAATGGTGCCGTATTCGAGAATGTCATTGACAACCTTGCGGACGATATTCGAAGGAATCGCAAAGGAGTATCCGATATAGGAACCGGTCAAACTGAAAATCATCGTATTGATACCCACCAATTGACCTTCTTCGTTGATCAAGGCGCCGCCGCTGTTACCCGGGTTAATGGCGGCATCGGTCTGGATAAAACTTTGGATTTTGTTGTCTCCTTTGATATCCCTTGCCTTGGCGCTGACAATACCGGCCGTTACGGTTGTGCCGAGATTATACGGATAACCTATCGCAATGACCCATTCGCCCATTTCCAGTTTGTCGGAATCGCCGAAAGTCATATAAGGCAAATGTTTAGCCGGAATTTTGATTACCGCCAAATCGTTTTGCGGATCGATGCCTACGATATCCGCGTGGAATTTCCGTTTGTCGGGGAGGGTAACTTCCAAATCATTGGCATTCTTTACAACGTGATAATTGGTGACGATATATCCGTTAGGCGAAATGATTACGCCCGAGCCCGTTCCTTCCTGCTTGTAGGGGCGTCCTTCGCCGTATCCGAAACCGAAGCGGTATATGGGAATGACATACTGCGTATTGTGCACGTTGACCACGGCGCCTTCGGTTTTTTTGACAATTTCCCTGAAATCGAAGGGGGCGGCTATTGCCCGGTCGGATTGTGCCCGGTTGGCTACGGGAACGGCCGGAAAGCTATCCTGCCCGGATTGCGTTTCAGTTGTCATATTAGGTTTATTTCTTTCCGTTTTACCGGCAGGATAAGGTTTTTGAAAATAGAAAAAAGCACCCAATGTTAATGCCGAACTCATTATTCCCACCAGAAAATAACCTAAAAATTTTTGTGCTTTCATATAAATATTTTTATCTTGCTCGTCCTAAATTTACGGCATATAAACGCAAAAAATATGCCATATAGTATGTTTTGATTTATGCTGAAAAAAATATTGGTCATATCGGCAATTATTGCATTCCTGATGTTAGGATTTGTCTATCGCATAGCATTTTCTCCTAATGTAAAATCGGTAGCGGATCGATTTGTCGTAAAACCGGAAACAAGCATTGACACTTTGGCGGAACATTTGAGACCCTTTCTGAAACATCCGCTGTATTTTAACATAACGGCACGTCTGAAACGTTTCCGGCGTCCAAAACCCGGTTTATACACCATACAGCCGGGGATGAGCTCGAACGATTTGGTCAATATGTTTCGTGCGGGAAGGGAAAAGGAGGTTGAATTAACCTTCAATAATATGGCATCCTTGGAACAACTGGCAGGGCGGGCGGCACATTATCTCTATGCCGATTCTTTGTCTTTTTTACGCGCAATGCAAGACAGCGATTTTCTACGAAAAAACGGATTTAACCGCGAAAATGCCCTGTTGATGTATATCCCGAATACGTATCGTTTCTATTATTTTACCACGCCGGAACAGTTCCGGTCGCGGATGTTGAGGGAGTACATAAAATTTTGGCAGGGAAAACGTACGAAAGAGGCTGAAAAAATCGGTTTGACGCCCATACAAACGGGGATTTTGGCCTCCATTGTACAAAAAGAAACCAATGTCGCCGCGGAAAAGCCCGTGATAGCCGGTGTTTATCTGAACAGGTTACGTCGCGGAATGAAATTGCAAGCCGATCCGACGGTTGTTTATGCTTATCGTCGTGTTACGGGAGATACGACCACCATTCGACGTGTGCTGGATAAACATTTGGCCGTTGAGAGCCCGTATAATACTTATAAGGTAAACGGATTGCCTCCCGGTCCCATCATAATGCCCGATATTTCGAGCATCGATGCGGTTTTACACGCCAAGCATCACCAATATCTTTATTTTTCGGCGGATCCCGCGCGTCCCGGACATCATCTGTTTGCCCGTACGCTGAAAGAACATCTGCGTAATGCCGGAAAATACCACGCGCAATTGAACAAAAGGCGGATTTTACATTGAAAAAACGTATCTTCGTTTAAAAATTCATACCGAAATGTCATATAACGAATTAATGCTCCGTCAGGATGCGCTGAAAGCTAAGTTTGTTTTGATTACCGGTGGCGGAAGCGGCTTGGGAAAATCAATGGCCGAAGCGTTTTTACGTTTGGGGGCACGCGTGGCTATCTGTTCGCGCACGGAGGAAAAACTCCGGAATGCCGTGGCGGATTTGTATGAGAAAACAGGCCGGGAGGCCGCATATTTTGTTTGCGACGTACGGGATTATGCACAAACGGAAGCGACCGTCCGTAGCGTATTCGAACAATTGGGCGGTTTCAACGTATTGGTGAACAATGCCGCCGGAAATTTTGTCAGTCCTACGGAGCGTTTGTCGGCGCGAGCTTTCGATGCGGTGATCGATATTGTTTTGCGAGGGACAAAAAATATGACATTGGCTGCGGGAAAATTTTGGATCGATAAAGGCATAAAACCCGTTTCGGTCCTCAGTATTGTTACGACCTATGCCGTCACCGGTTCCGGCTATGTTGTTCCTTCGGCGATGGCAAAGGCGGGCGTGCTGGCTATGACACGATCCCTGGCGGTGGAATGGGCCAAATACGGTATGCGTTTCAATGCCATAGCCCCCGGACCGTTTCCCACGAAAGGAGCTTGGGAGCGTCTTTTGCCCGGCAATCTGGCCGAGAAGTTTGATCCGGCCAAACGTATCCCTTTGAAGCGGGTAGGGGAACATATCGAGTTGGCCAATCTGGCTTCCTATCTGATTAGCGATTATGCCGCTTTCGTCAACGGGGAAGTGGTAACGATAGACGGTGGCGAATGGTTGCAGGGTGCCGGTGAATTCAATGCTTTCGAACAAATTCCGGCGGAATTTTGGGACCAATTGGAGAAGATGCGTAAAAAATCCCGCAATGACGGCTAAATCCGAACGGATTATCATATATACCGACGGTGCTTCATTGGGAAATCCGGGCCCTGGCGGATACGGTATCGTTATGACGATGGAGCATTCCCCTTATCGTAAACAATTTTCCGAAGGCTTTCGAAAAACCACCAATAACCGGATGGAATTGATGGCCGTGGTGGAGGCGCTGAAAAAAATAAAAAAAGATCATCAGGATGTGGTGGTGGTAACGGATTCGCGGTATGTGTCGGATGCGATCAACAAAGGCTGGCTGGAAAATTGGATAAGGCGCGATTTCAAAAAAGTAAAAAATCCCGATTTGTGGAAAGAATTGGCCCGCCTACTGCAAAATCATAAGGTGGAATTTATCTGGATCAAGGGGCATAACGGCCATCCCGAAAACGAATTATGTGACAAACTGGCGGTTAAAGCGGCCAAATTACCGCCGGAAAAGCAGCGAATTGACGAATTTTACGAAAAGGGAGAAAATCCGCCTTCGTTATTTTGAAAATACGTTTGTGTGCCCTATTTTTGATTTTTAATCGGAACTATGAAAAAAATTCTGATTGCCGGCACGGTTGCCTTCGACGAAGTTACCACACCCATGGGTTATTCGGGCAAGCGCCTCGGCGGGTCGGCTACATACCTTTCGTTTGCGGCTTCCTTTTTCTCGGAACAGATAGGAATCGTTTCCGTTGTCGGTAATGATTTTCCGGAGACTTATCTGGATAAATTCAGGGACAGGCATATCGATATTCGCGGCTTGGAGATTTCACCGGACGAAAAAACCTTTTATTGGAAAGGGTACTATTATGAAAATATGAACAAACGGGATACGTTGGTCACGCAAGTCAATGCATTGGAAGGCTTTAATCCCGTGGTGCCCGAAAATTTCCGTGATGCCGATTTGGTGGTTTTGGGCAATTTGCATCCTGCCGTTCAAATGATGGTTTTGGATCAATTGTCCCGTAAACCCGAATTGGTAATCCTCGATACGATGAATTTTTGGATGGAAAACAGTTTGCCCGAACTCAAACAGGTGCTGAAAAAAGCCGATGTTTTGATGGTGAACGAAGAAGAAATCCGCCAATTGACCGGCGAATATTTTATTGCTGACGCCGTGAAATCGGTATATGCGATGGGACCCGAATACGTCATTGTCAAACAAGGGGAATACGGTTCCTTATTGTTTACGCCCGAAGGAATGTTTTCGGCGCCGGCCTATCCCGTGGAGAAAGTCTATGATCCGACGGGGGCGGGGGATACGTTTGCCGGCGGTTTTGTGGGACATTTGAGCAGATACGAAAATATTTCGGTTGGAGAAATGAAAAATGCGATGATTTGCGGTGCCGGAATGGCTTCGTTTAATGTCGAAGGTTTCGGTACGGAACGATTGGAACAAATCACATTGGACGATATTTACGCCAGGATACGGAATTTTGTGGAAATGACGCGTTTTCCAATGCAAGAAGAAATGAAACTGAAAGATGAGCGGTAAACTTTTGTTGATTTATACGGGCGGGACCATCGGGATGAAACGCGGTGCCGACGGAAGTCTTGTTCCTTTCGATTTTTCTACGTTGAGAGAGCATATTCCCGAATTGGATTTACTGCATTTCGATATCGATTTCCGGAATTTCGACGAGCCGATTGATTCGTCGGACGTAACGCCGGCACATTGGAATCAATTGGCGGATATTATTCAAGACAATTATGACGATTACGAAGGTTTTGTCGTATTGCACGGCACCGATACGATGACTTATTCGGCTTCGGCGCTGAGTTTTATGCTCGAAAATTTGTCCAAACCGGTGGTTTTTACCGGATCGCAATTGCCTATCGGCGATTTACGCACCGATGCCAAAGAAAATATTATCACCGCCTTGGAAATTGCCGGTTCCGAAATCGACGGGCGACCGGCGGTTCCCGAAGTAAGCATTTATTTCGAATACCAACTGATGCGCGGTAACAGGACGGTGAAAATCAGTTCGGAGCATTTCAATGCTTTTCAATCGCCCAATTACCCTGTTTTGGCCGAGGCGGGAATTCATATCGAGTTTTTCCCGGAAAGAATTTTGCCTTACCGGAAAGGTATATTTCATACCTTCAAAAATATGTCCGACGAGATTATAATCATAAAATTGTTCCCGGGTCTCAAACCTGCTTTTTTCGAAAAGCTGTTTGATAATCCCGGGTTCAAAGCGGTTATCCTGGAAACATTCGGAAGCGGCAATGCGCCTCGTTTGGAATGGTTGGACAGGATTTTGCGCGATGCCGTTGACCGGGGCATAAAGATTGTTAACGTAACCCAATGTCTCGAAGGCGCCGTTTATCCCGAAAATTACGCTACGGGCAAGCACTTGTCGGAAGCCGGCGTGATTTCCGGCAAGGATTTGACTACCGAAGCGGCTTTGGCCAAAGTTTCGTATCTATTGGGCAAGAACCTGAGTGACAAGCGTTTCCGCGAAGCTTTTTCCATCCCGTTGCGCGGTGAATTGACCGAGTAAATTTGCAGGAGTTACGGCTTGGCGATGTTTCGGAATTTTGTATATTTGCCACGCTATTCGGCGAGGTAGCTCAGAAGGTTAGAGCGTCGGATTCATAACCCGGAGGTCGCGGGTTCAATTCCCGCCCTCGCTACGACGGAAAGAAACGTTAAAGGAGGCCGTAAGGTCTCCTTATTT
>CAYUQW010000092.1:2030-6265 GCA_964446985.1 uncultured Flavobacteriaceae bacterium | reverse complement strand
TTTCCCTATCTTTGCACCGGGCAAGTCCCGCACAATCGGCTCCCTCCCAATCCCCCAGGGCAGGAATGCAGCAAGGGTACGGAGGTCGTAGCGATGTGATGCGGATCGCTTGCCTTTTTTTATTGGCCGTTATGGATAATTTTCCCGTATTTTTGTAAAATAACAGACCTCGACATGAAGGGCATTCACCCGAAAGTGCTTACGGATCTCGAATTTGATGCCGTCCGGCGGGCGGCAGCGGAAAAAACCGTTACGAAACCGGCGGAAAATCATCTGTTACAAATCGTTCCCGCTACTGATTTTTCAGAGGTAAGTGATTCATTAAAATTGACCGACGAATGGCTAAAATCATTCCAATCGGGCAATGAAATTCCTTTCGGAGAATTCAAGCCCTTCACCGATGAATTGGAAAAAATACGTGTTGCGGAGTATTTTCTCGAACCGGAAATTCTGCGGGAAATTGCCTTTGTAGTCAAATTGCTCCTCGACTGGAAAAAATTTTTCAAACGCTTCAAGGAAGACTTTCCCGTAATTTACGATTATTTTTCGGCCTTGGACTTATACCCGGAAATAGCCAAAGAAATCGATAAAGTCATTGCTCCCGACGGAAGTATCAAAGATACGGCTTCTCCGGAATTGGCCACCATCCGTAAGGAAATAAACAAGCAGAAAAGACACCGCACCGAGGTTTTCAACAAGACGAAATACCGGTACGATCGCCTCGGCATGCTGGATGAAATCAAGGAAAGTATTGCCGACGGCCAACCTGTCTTGGCGGTAAAAGCCGCTTACAGACATCAGGTTCAAGGTAATTTTGCCGGCGTTTCACGTTCGGGGAACATCGTGTTCATCGAACCGGAAGAAAGCCACGCCGTTACAAAAAAAATACAGATCCTTCTCTCGGACGAGCAAAACGAGATCATCCGCATACTCAAAAATCTGACCGTGTTTTTGCGCCCTTACACCGGCGATTTGCGTGCTTATGAAAGTTTCCTGATTCGGATGGATATCATGCGGGCCAAAGCCCTATTGGCATTGGAAACGGATGCGGTATTGCCCCGCCTTTCGGAAACTTCCGCCCTGAAACTTTACCGGGCTTTCCATCCGCTGCTGCTGACGGAAGGCAAAAAATCGGGGCGGAAAGTTATCCCGCAGGATATCGAATTGAACACAGAAAGGCGTATAATGGTCATTTCGGGCCCCAATGCCGGCGGCAAAAGTATCACGCTCAAAACGGCAGGTCTCATCCAGTTGATGTGGCAGGCCGGTTTTCTCGTACCGGTTCACCCCGACAGTGAATTGCCTTTTTTCAAGAAAATACTGACGGACATCGGCGATAATCAATCCATAGAGAATCAATTGTCCACCTACAGTTACCGTTTAAAAAACATGCGTCTTTTCCTTCGCCTGGCCGATAAAAACACGTTTTTCCTCATCGATGAATTCGGCACGGGCTCCGATCCCGAATTGGGCGGTACGTTGGCGGAAGTGTTTCTGGAAGAATTCCAAAAAAGCGGGGCGTTCGGCATCGTTACCACCCATTACAACAATCTGAAAATGGCCGCCGAACGTCTTCCGGGCGTGTTCAATGCGCATATGGAATTTGACCTTCAAACCTTATCCCCGACATATCATTTGCGTACGGGCGAACCTGGAAGTTCTTTCACTTATGAAGTGGCGGCAAAAATGGGCATCCCCTATTCCCTCATCAACAAAGCCAAGAAAAAAACCGATAAACGGAAAGTCAAATTCGATAAAATGCTGGCGGACCTGCACCAACGGCAAAAATCCTTGCGTGAAGAAAAGGAACAGCTGGAATCCGAACGGGAAAAACTAAGGCATCAAAAGGAAAATTTGGCGGAACAGGAATACCGGCTGGTGCAAAAACTGGATGCGTTCAAATCGCTGTATGAATTGGAAAACCGTAAGCAGGCCGAAGACAAGAAAATTTTGGAAATATTCGACAAATACCGTCAAACCAAAGACCGCAAAAACTTCTTCAAACAAATTCGCAAATGGTTGGACAAGGAAACCGTCAAACCTTCCGCGAATACAAATATTCCAAAGAAGAAGTTGAAAAAAGTGAAAGAAAGCGTACGCAAAGAACTGGAAAAGGCCGATGTCCGCGAAAAACTGGCGCAAATGGAAATAGAGCGAATGCCCGCCGTTCCCGAACCCGGCGATCGCGTGCGCGTAAGCGGGAGTACGGCCAATGCTACCGTAGAATCGGTGGGAAAACACAAGGCCGTGCTCAACTACGGCAAATTCACCGCCGAAGTTCCGTTGAAAGATTTGGAAATCGTTATGAAAAAATCCCGGAAGAAATAAGTAACTTGCTTTGCCCCGAAAATCCATCGCTATGAACAAAGAAAGCCGCACAGGGAATATGCAACAGGTTTACCCAATACCGAAACCCATTCTATTGGTTTCCAAAATTTTACAAAGCATATCACCGTCTTTGGCCGCCGCTTGGTCACGCTATTTTTTTAAAAAACCTTTGGAACCGGAACTAAAAGCATACGAAAAACAATGGCGCGAAAAGGCCAAACATCATAAAATTCGATTACCGCGTTTCAACAAAACAATCCACGTGTATCAGTGGGGCAACGGAAAGAAAAAAGCCTTGGTATTGCACGGTTGGTCCAGCCGGGCGACACGTTTGGCGGATTTAATCGAAAAACTGCTGGATGCCGGCTATACGGTTTACGCGCCCGACGCCCCTTCACACGGGCTTTCCCCGGGAAGATCCACCAATATGGTCGAATATATCGAGAGTATAAAAGAAATCAATAAGCATTTAGGCCCTTTCGATGCCGTCATAGGCCACAGCATGGGCGGAATTTCGGCATTGAACGCCGTGGCAAAGCATATGCTCGATACGAAAAAACTGGTCACCGTCGGTATTCCCGATTCCATCGAACGGATTTTTTATCAGTTTGCGGAAGTAATGAAACTGAAGCCCGTTATCGCCGAATTGAACATACAATATATGCGCGATAAATTGGATACGGACATCAAAGAATTGGCCGGAAGTTACAATGCCCGCAAGGTCGATATTCCCGTACTTGTCGTACACGACAAAGACGATAAAGAAGTTCCTTTTACCGATGCGGAAAATATCGTATCGAATTTGAAAAAAGGACGGTTTTACGTAACCGAAGGCCTGGGACACCGGCGCATCGTCCGTAATGAAAAAGTTTTGTCGGACATCATCGATTTCCTCGAGGAAAAATAAAACCGCTACAGGAAAATGGGAAGTAAGAACAAATTAAAACGCTTTGCCGAAAATGCCACCTTTCCTCATTTTTTTCAACCCTCGCGTACCGAATTATTGGAAGAAAAATTTCCGTTGAAAGGCCGGTGGCGAAGTGATTTTTTCAAGAATGATAACCCCTTAATTCTGGAACTCGGTTGCGGCAAGGGTGATTATACCGTAAATATGGCCCGGCATTTTCCCGGGAAAAACTTTATCGGTATCGATATCAAAGGCGCACGCATGTGGCGCGGGGCAAAAACTTCGCTCACCGAAGGCCTGCCCAACGTAGCTTTTCTGCGTATGCAAATCGAATTGATCGATCACGCTTTCGACAGGGACGAAGTGGATGAAATATGGATTACCTTTCCCGACCCGCAATTGAAATTCAAACGCGGAAAACACCGGCTTACCAATCCGAAATTTCTTCGTTTATATGAAAAAATACTGAAGCCGTCCGGTATTATTCATCTTAAAACCGACAGCGAATTTCTCTACGGTTACACCTTGGGCATCCTGGAAGCCGGCGGCCATGAAATCCTGTATGCCCACCATGATATTTACCATAATCCCGAAAGTCCCGAATGGGCGGTAAAAATCCAAACTTTCTACGAACAAATGTGGCTGGCGGAAGGGAAAAAAATCACTTATATCCGGTTTCGCCCGAGGTATTCGTAAGCATTTTTATCCAAACGAACCATATCAATACCAACGAAGCATAAATTATCGCCGGGAAGAAAACGCGGTGGAAAATATCGAAATAACGGGTATGATAGACATAGACCATCCCTAAAATGTAAATTCTGATCAGGTTTATAAACCATAAAATCACCGAAGACACCAAAGCATACAAAACTTTTTTGCCCGGCCTTGCCGGAAAAGCGAAAATAAAAGCCAGGTTAAAGAGAATGACACTCATTCCGTTACAGCCTTCGATAATTTTTACAAACCACCGCACAGCATCCTTTATGCCGATTTCTCC
>CAYUQW010000092.1:0-1930 GCA_964446985.1 uncultured Flavobacteriaceae bacterium | reverse complement strand
TTTGATGATATGGCTTTTATCGGGATGCTCATCCAAACTGGATTGGCATCAAACGGAAGATTTCGAAGCACATCCGGTCCTGACAATGGATTTGTTTCATACGGAAATACGCGGAGACCGCTTTTACCCAAACGGTGTCCCGCTTATGGAAATACACGATACGATTCCTTTCAAAGCTTTCAAGGAAAAACATGTGAAAGACGGTTTGCAAAAAATGGTTTACTATTTTCATGTCAAAAACGAATTGCCTGCATCATTCAAAGGAACCATCGAATTTTTGAAAGGAGACAATCAAGTTATTTCATCATTCGAAGCGATAATTCAACCCGGAACCCCGCAAAACCCTTATGCACACGAATTCAGATACACCATAATAAAAAACAACACGCCCGAAATTGTATTGACGGAAAACCTGGCCATAAGTTTTCAACGCCGGGACAGCACGGATATTTCCTCTGCTCCGGGTCTTTTGAAAGTCAATAGCAAAGGCGATTTTTACGTAGTTATTCAATAAGTTTAAGCCCTGTTCTATGAAAAAAATCTTTCTGATATTATTTCTGCTCGGCATTGGTTTTGCATCAAGGGCACAATTCGAACCGCTGACTTACGACAGGGAAAACAACCCGGCCGCTGTCAAGATAAGCCCGCAAGTTTCATTGAACAAATCGCTTTACATTGGTTTCCCTGCTTTATCGAATTTCCAAATCGGACTGCAAAACAGCGGATTTACCGCATACGATTTATTGGGAACGGACAACGGAAATTTCAATGACAAATGGCAAGGTGTGCTGGACAATCTTCATTCGGACAACGGATTTTTCTTTCATACAGGGAATGAATGGCTGCAAGGTGCTTGGAAAAATTTAGAAGGAACGGTTTACCGCTTCGGGTTTCGTACCGATTTTCAAGCCTGGTTTTTTCATCCGGTGTCATTATATCGTTTTGTTGCCTATGGAAATCAGAATCCGAAAAATGTAATCGATATTTCCGAATTGAATTTCAATGCCGAAGCATATCACACGCTTTATTTCGGCTTCACCAAACGAAAGGGTAATTTTTTCAAATACGGCATAAACTTTAATCTCTACAATAGCGCCGGCAATTTTTCTTCCTACGGAAATCACGGAAAAATCTATTATACGCGAGGACGAAACAACTATTATACACACCGTTTTGACAATGTCAACCTGCTAATGCACAGTTCGGGAATAAGCAATTTAATCGAAAAAGATAAAATCGGAACAAAAGACGTGAATGAAAATCAAGTCAAGCGGGATTTAATCAAAAAATTTTTGGGAACAGGCAATTGGGGACTCGGTTTGGATGCCGGATTTGACAAATCCCTCAATGACCGTTGGCACTGGACAGGCGCGATTTCCGATCTGGGTTTTATTTATTATCGGTCCGATGTTTTCAGCGTACGTGCCCACGGTTCCTATGCTTACGAAGGTGTACACGTCATTTTTCCCGATACGCCCAAGGATTATTGGCGCGAAATACGCGAAGATTTCCGTCAATCCGTCGCGTCCGACACGACACGGAACGGATATATCAAATGGCGTCCCTTCAAAGTCTATACTTCCTTGAAATTCACCTACGGCGACCGGTTAACCGACAGGGATATGGTACGATGCCTCGATGAGATACGCCAACCAAAACCCGCCTCATCTTTCGGTTTTTTGGGATTTTTTCAAAACTTGCAAGGAAAACCTTACATCGGTGGCGGCATTGTTTGGTCGTCCTATCCTTTCCGTTGGCTAAATCTCCGGTTGGCCTTTACCTCCGATAACTATTTGAAAACCAATATATCCGCATCGTTGCAATGGCATATTCTCGGATGGTATTGGTACATCAATGCCGGCAATATTTTAGGATATACGGATTTGGCTTTCACCAACGGCCAAACGCTTCAATTCGGAACTTTCTTTGC
>CAYUQW010000091.1:0-6368 GCA_964446985.1 uncultured Flavobacteriaceae bacterium | reverse complement strand
CCGGGTGGCTAATCGGGTTTGAACCGACGACCTCCTGTTCCACAGACAGGCGCTCTAACCAGCTGAGCTATAGCCACCGTGTTTCAGCGGTGCAAATATACGTATTTTTTCATTGGAAAATCAAATTTTCCCTCACCGGTACCGGACACGCCCGCGGTAATGTTCGCGTATGTTCACCGTCGGCGGGCGGTGATACAAGATCACGTCACCCGTCGAAAAAATATCCCCCGAAACGCGATCGAGCGGATACAACAGCATATCGTTGGCACTGCGTTGAAAAACATCGATTTCACGGGCTTGCAAGGACGCCGCTTCCAAACGCGGTGCCTCACCGTAAAAACCGGCAAATAATCGCTTACACTTCCCTTCCAACCGGAAAACACTCCACCCGTTGGCAATCACCGAAAGACTGTCGCCGCGCAACAACATGGAAAAATTGCCCGTATTGGCATACCGCGAACGGTAATTCTCCGAAAGTAAAGTCAAACGATCGAAATGAAGCGTATCCTCCGTACCAACCGTATAAGCCGAAGCATTCCGGATGCTTCTCACCTGACGGACAAAAACCTTGACGCCGAGCGGCGCACGATCGCTACGCAACAAACAGGAAGTATGCAGCCCGACATATAACGTATCGTTCCTGACCTCTATCTTTACCCGGTCCTTCATTTCCGGCGATGTATCGACCCGAACCTTATCAACCGTATCTTCCTTGATAACGGCTTCGGTTTTTTCTCCCACAACAATATGATGAAAAGCCGGTGTTACCACCTCGTAGGTCAATGTTTTTCCGTTACCTCCGCAAACGGAACCGCGGCGGCAACCCGGCATTGTCAATAAGAGAAATAATATGACCGCAAAATGTTTTTTCATAACCTGTAATGCAAGGTCCATTCCAATTCCTCCGCCATAAAATAATGTAATTTGACCGAATAGGTCAAAAACCATTTTCGCCCCAAACGCAATTGTGTGCCCAGCCGGAAATACCAAGGAGCAACAAAATGCGACGGATTGTACACATACACCCCGAAATCCGTGGAAATTCCCAGCATCCCGAAATCAAACAAATGCCCGCCGAACACGCCGGCACGCCAAAACGACGGCTTTCCCGACGGATAAGCATTATAGGCAATTTGCTGATAAGCAATCCATTCCTTCAACGAATAATTAATCATCAATTCGGCACCTGCCCGCCAGGCATGTTTAGGATGAAAATGCCGGACATATTCCACACCGGGGATAAAAAACGGAAACTTGCCCATTCCCGGCACATCGGTTTCATTGAGACCCGTTCGAAAAAAGATTCGCCAATACCGAGACGGATGAAAAGGATGGTGATCCGGGGCAGACGGTTCATAATCATTTGGTCGATGCCGGGGAATAATCCCCACGGAAATCTCGGGACAATTGATGCCCGCATTAGGAGCCTTGAAATTCCCGTTGGAAAAATGACGTATGCCTACGGCCGTTTCCAGTGACCAGTGCATCCAATCGAACCTGTAGCGCATTGCCACGCTCATCGTGGAAGTAAAATGCGAGCCCAGAATCATATTTTGCGGATTCCGGCTTTTATCATAAGGATTGGACACGTACCCGAAACCTTCGCTTAAATCCAACAGGATATGATGACGCGAACTACGCCGGTTCAAATAAAAAGATCCCGATACCCATAAAGAAGTTATATTTCCCAATCTTCTATCGCCCAAATCATAATACTGGACATACAAACCGAGATCGGGATAATTCCATAATTTTTCGTAGTAACCCCTACGAAAATGTTTGCCGTAATAAAACGAAAATCCCCTTGTCAATCGCCCCGTCAAACCGTACATATTTTGATGATGGGCCGCCGAAAAACCGTATGAAGCTTGAATACGCCAAAAATGCCGTTGGGCACGGAGAGCAAAAATTCCCGTAAACCAAACCGCCGACCAGATATATATGCGATATAACTTCATTGTCCTAAAATTACATAAAATGACCGAATGTATTTTCGACCATACCGAAATATCGTAAATTAGCCTCAAAAAAGGTGAAATACCGGTTTCGCTTCAATCCTTGGCAATATCTGTTGCTTTCTTTCTTTTTGCTCATACTTTTCGGGGCTTTCCTGTTGGAAATGCCCTTCGTCCGGCACGAACAAGGCCTTCCGCTCATCGACGCATTGTTTACATCTACATCGGCCGTTTGTGTAACGGGATTGACCACCGTCCCGACATCGGGATTCAATTTGGCCGGGCAACTCGTTATTCTTTTGTTGATTCAATTGGGCGCCATCGGAATTATGACGCTGACATCCTCGTTTCTCCTGGCACTGAAAGGACATATCGGACTGAAACACCGTATCAGCTTTTCGCGTTTACAGGAAGACTATAAACTCAACGACGCCACCGAAATTCTGAAACGTATCATTGCCATAACTTTTGTTGTGGAATTCATCGGCATGCTACTGTTATTCCTCGGATTTCTCTTGGAAGGACTGCCTTGGAAATCTGCCCTCTATCAAGGATTTTTCCATTCCATATCTGCCTTTTGCAACGCCGGATTTTCCACCTATGACAACAGTCTTACAGGTCATAATGCATTGATAAAATACACCGTTGCAGGCCTTATCGTTATGGGCGGCATAGGCTATTTTGTCATTTACGAAGTGATGGAATACCTCAAACACCGGAGAAAATTCAGTTTGCATACCATCGTTGTTTTGCGCGTAACTTTATTTCTAATCGTTGCCGGAGCAATTCTGATGTATATTTTCGAACACGGACGGATGAGCATCACCGACAGTATTTTTCAATCCGTCACCACCCGGACCGCCGGATTTAATTCCGTACCCTTGCAACATCTGCACTTCGCTTCCGTTTTCATTATGATCATATTGATGTTTATCGGCGCGTCACCGGGATCCACGGGCGGCGGTATCAAAACCACCGTTTTTTTCGTTACCCTCATGGCCGTTTTGAACTATCTCCGCGGCAAACCGGACGTAACGGTTTTTCATCGAACCGTCCCGCACAAAACCGTGCTGCGTGCCTTCACGACCACCTTTCTCTATGCAGGAATTTTAGCCGTCGCCGTGTTGATTTTATTCACGTCCGGAAACTATAAATTCGAAGATGTATTGTTCGAAGCCGTCTCGGCCATGGGAACCGTCGGATTGAGCCTGGGCATCACGCCTTCGTTGACGCTCACCGGTAAAATCGTAATCATCCTGTTGATGTATATCGGCCGGGTCGGTCCCGCCACTTTGGGAATGGCAACCGTAGAGCGCGAAAAGGAAATAAAAATCAAATATCCCGAAGGAGATATTTACTAAATTGAATAACGAAAATTCAGCATATATGAAGAAACAAGAAATTGCCGTGATAGGATTGGGAACATTCGGTTTCGAACTGGCCGTCCAACTGGCCCGCCACGGTCATGACGTTTTGGCTATCGACATTGACGAGAAAAAAGTCAATGCCATCAAAGATTTGGTGCCCGTAGCCGTTGCCGCCGACGTGTCCGATGAAGACGTGTTGAAAAAATTGGAACTCGACAAATTCGACAAAATCATCTTCGGCATGAGCAGCGAGTTGGAAACCATCATTTTGGCCATTACACATCTGAAAAAAATGAATGCCAAATATATTATAGGTAAAGCCAATACCCGCATCAAGAAAGAAATTCTCCTGAAACTCGGTGTTGACGAAGTCATTTTACCCGAAATATCCACCGCCATACGCCTCGCCGAAAAAATCAGCTATCCTTCTTTGAAAGAAAAATTGCATATCGACCTGAAACACGCCCTTTTCGAGGTAAAAGTTCCCCCGCAATTCGTCGGAAAATCCCTGAAAGAATTAAACCTTCGCCACAAATACGGCATCAATGTCATTCTACGGAAAAATCAAGAGGGAACACAAATGATTACCAGTCCCGATATCAGACTGCAACAAAATGATGAAATATTGGTTATCGGAGAAGAAAAGAACATTTTCAAATTGTTCAATACGTAAAAAAATCCACCCGTTTTACCTTCTCCCGCTCCTTCGGTTTTGCTCGGCCGTTTAATTGACCGGTTTCACTGCATATATCGATGAAATTTTGTATTTTTAATAAATAATTTTGTAACTTATGTTTCAAAAAATATGAATAAATGCCGGATTGATTGAATGAAAATTGTAATACATCAAAAAATGCTAACGAATTTACATCAAAATATGATTATTGATATAAATCTTTTAAACCAAACCATATAAAACGCTTTGAAAATGAGTATCTTTGAAATGACAAACAAAAAAAATTCTATTATGAGCTCACTCAAATATATTTTGGAAGAAAAAATCGAAGCACATCGTCCGCGAACGCGCCGTTTGGCCAAAGAATACGGAGATGTGGTGGTGGATCAAGTGCACGCCAAACAAATTGTCGGCGGAATGCGGGGAATCAAATGCCTTATTTCGGATATTTCCTATTTGGACCCGTACGAAGGCATTCGTTATCGCGGCTATACACTGCCGGAAGTTTTCGAGAAATTGCCCAAACCCGAAGGCGCCGAAATGCCTTACGTGGAAGGTCTCTATTGGCTGTTGCTCACGGGAGAAATTCCCACCAAAGAGCAAGTGGAGGAATTGATCATCGATATGAACAACCGCCGCATTATTCCCAAATACGTTTGGGATGTCATCGACTCCTTCCCCAGCGAAAGCCATCCGATGGCCATTCTGTCGGCGGCCGTGATGAGTCTCGAACGCGAATCGCAGTTCAATATTCAATACCGTAAAGGGGTCAAAAAAACCGAATATTGGCGTTCGACCTTCGAAGATGCCACCAACCTTTTGGCAAAAATGCCTTTGATCGGTGCTTATATCTATAACAAACTTTACCAACCCGAAAACGGCCACCGCTTCCCCGATCCCTCACTGGATATGGGAGCCAATTTTGCCTATATGATGGGCAAAGACAAACCTTACGACGACGTTTCGCGTATGTATTTTATCATTCACGCCGATCACGAAGCAGGTAACGTCAGCGCTCACACGGGACACTTGATCGCCAGTTCGTTGTCGGATGTTTATTATGCCATATCCGGTATGATCAACGGTTTGGCAGGTCCGCTGCACGGATTGGCCAACCAGGAAGTACTGCGATGGTTGCAAGGTTTGATGGATAGATTCGGCGAACAAGTTCCGCCCAAGGAAGAATTGGAAAAATACGTTTGGGATACGCTCAACAGCGGACAGGTAATTCCCGGCTACGGTCACGCCGTCTTGCGTCGTACGGATCCGCGCTATATGGTCCAACGCGAATTCTGCCTGAAACATCTGCCGGACGATCCGCTTTTCAAATACGTCAGCGCCCTGTACGATGTGGTTCCGGCCATTTTGAAAGAACACGGAAAAGCCAAAAACCCTTGGCCCAATGTGGACGCCCAATCCGGTGTGGTTCAATGGCACTACGGCGTCCGCGAATACGATTTCTACACCGTATTGTTCGCCATCGGACGTTCCATAGGCGTTTTGTCCAATATCGTCTGGGACCGCGCCTTGATGTATCCCATCGAACGACCGAAATCCATCACCACCGATATGCTCGAAGAAATGGTGGGTATCAAAAAATAAAAGCGATTACAAAAACCAATTACAGAGGCGGCCGGAAGGTCGCCTTTTTTAATGGGCCCGCGGATGAAAGCGGTAAAGGGCTTCGCGCACCTGTTTTTTGCTAATATGCAGATATATCTCCGTCGTTGTGATGCTCTCGTGGCCCAATAGTATCTGAATACTTCGCAAATCGGCGCCGTTCTCGAGCAAATGCGTGGCAAAACTGTGGCGAATCGTATGCGGACTGACTTTTTTTGTAATACCGGCACGTTCGGCGGCTTGTTTGATGATATGGTAAATCATATGCCGGGTCAATTGTTTTCCCCGTCGATTCAAAAAAAGCAGTTTTTCGTGCCCTTTCTGCGGCCGCACCATCGGACGGACGGACTGTAAATAAATTTCCAGCACTTTTTTCGTGTGCCTTTCAATCGGGACAAACCGGTGCTTGTTGCCTTTCCCGAGTATGCGGATAAAACCCTCGTCGAAATAAATATCCGAAATTTTCAGGTTAACCACTTCCGACACCCGTAACCCGCAGGCATACATCAGTTCCAAAATGGCTTTGTTTCGCTCCCCTTCAAAACCCGACAAATCGATATGCTCTATCATCGCATCTATCTCTTCGATAGTCAACACTTCGGGAATTTTCTTGGGGATTTTCGGGCTTTCCAGCCATTCGGCAGGGTTCACATCAATCAACTTTTCCCATTGTAAATAATTGAAAAAATTACGTAAACCCGAAATAATCCGTGCCTGTGAACGCGGGCTTAACAAATCCGACAGCGCATA
>CAYUQW010000090.1:0-6386 GCA_964446985.1 uncultured Flavobacteriaceae bacterium | reverse complement strand
AATAATACAAACCCTCCTGATTTCCTATTTTTTTCTTTTCCAAATGAATAACAAAAAAACGCCCCCGGATGCCCGGAAGCGTTTTTTTAAGAACAAAACCCCCTAAATACGTCGAAAAAAGAGCGGAATATCAATAGCCGTTCAGGCTGTATCGTCCGTCTTTCGATATTTTTTCCGCGATTTTATTCCGCAGAGCGATCACATCGGGCAGCACGTCGTATTTCGTGAAACGTTTCAGGCCCGTTTGCAACATTTTCCTTTCGTCTCCGTCCGTGATATTGGCAATAATTTCTTCCGCTTTCGGTTTGATTTTGTTCAATGTATCGTACACGATCAAATCCACGATAGCCTGTTCCGTTTCGAACGAACGGCCGGGAAATTCCGTCATCGCTTTTTTCGTTGCCAGCAAGGCGCTTTCGGCCGTATAAATTCCGATAAGAATATCCGCCGCATTCATCACCACCTGTTCGTTATACACCAATTTATCGCCCAATTTTTGCACCGCCGTTCCGCCGACCATATGGAAAATCTTCTTCATCTTTTCGATCATCGCTTCCGCTTGCGTGAGCGGTTGCGAATAATCCGGCCGGTCAAACGACGGAAGGCCCGTCAATTCTTTGGCAACACCTTTGGCCGGTGTGAGCAAGTCGATTTCCCCTTTCAACGCTTTACGCAGCAGCATACTGATTGTCACCAGGCGGTTGATTTCGTTCGTGCCTTCGTAGATACGCGTAATCCGTGCATCGCGCCAGAAACTTTCCATCGGCGTATCTTCCGAAAATCCCATTCCGCCGAAAATCTGAATACCTTCGTCCGATACTTCCTGCGCCATTTCCGAAACATACACCTTCAAAATCGCCGATTCCACCGCATATTCCTCAAAAGCTTTCTTTTCCGCTTCCGCTTCATCCATACCGCCCGCTTTCAGTTCCGCGATTTTATCGTCGATATCTTTCGATGCGCGGTAAATCGCCGACTCCGCCGTATAGATTTTCGCCGTCATTCGTGCGATTTTTTCCCGTATGGCGCCGAAGCTGATAATCGGCTGGCCGAACTGAATTCGTTCGTTGGCATAGCGAATACTTTCGCCCAACACGCGGCGCGTGCTGTCGATAATGCCCGCCGCCAGTTTCGCACGGCCGATATTCAACACGTTCAGCGCGATTTTCAATCCCTCTTCGCGTTTACCCAGCATCATACTTTTGTGCACCTTCGTGTTGTTAAAGAAAACCTGACGCGTGGACGACGCCCGGATTCCCAATTTATGTTCCTCTTCGCCCAAAACGATACCGTTGGGATTTTCCGGATCATATTCCAGCAAAAACGCCGACAATTTCTTATCCTTCTTGCCGTTTTCCTCGATTTTCGCAAACACCACGAACGAATGCGCAAATCCCGCATTACTGATCCACATCTTTTGACCGTTGATCAAATAATGTTCGCCGTCTTCCGTCAGCGTTGCCGTCGTCTTACCGTTATTGGCGTCCGAACCCGCTCCCGGTTCCGTCAGGCAGTAAGCGCCAATCCATTCTCCCGTTGCCAGTTTCGGCAAAAATTTCGCCTTTTGTTCATCCGTGCCGTACAGGTAAATCGGCATAATCCCGATACCCGTATGTGCGCCGTAAGCCGTTGCAAACGAGCCGCTTGCCCCGGAAATACGGTCGCAGACAAGCATCGCCGTCACAAAATCCATTCCCATTCCGTTATACTCCTCCGGCAGCGTAATCCCGAGGAAACCCATTTCTCCCGCTTTCTTCATCAATTCCTCGGTAAACGCATAATCCTTCTTCTCAAAACGTTCCTTATACGGCCACATCTCGCGGTCCACAAATTCCGTAGCCGCATCGGCCATCATCCGTTGTTCTTCCGACAAATCGTTGAGTGTAAACACTTCCGTCGGTTCCGTTTTTTTGATTAAAAAATCTGCTCCTTTTTTCATAATTTTGAACGCTTTTAGTTTATTTTCATTTTTTTCAAAACTTGCCCGCAGGTTTACGTGCAAAAGAACCCCTCACAATGTAGCGTCATACCTCGCAGGCAAGTTTTTTTATTTTTTTGGGCGCCTCCCGGGCAGGGTTGCTCTTGCCTGCCCGGGACCGGGTCGTCCGCTTAAATGCCGCTTGCGAAGGCTCTTGTGTTGCGTGCCGGCCGCCGTGTCTTTTCCCGAAGCCACGGCGGCCGGGCAACAACTGCGGCCTCGCTGCGCGGCATACCGCTACCACCCCTGGCGCGAATTTCCCGCCGCTACTTCTTGTTCAGCAGCCGGAAAATACTTGCCGCGCCTTGTCCGGCTCCCACACACATCGTTACCATTCCGGTTTTCAAATCCCTTTTCTGCATCTCGTTCAGGATTTGCACCGTCAATTTCGAGCCCGTGCATCCCAGCGGGTGTCCCAATGCAATGGCACCGCCGTTCACATTCACGATTTCCTTGTTCAAGCCCAATTCACGTATCACCGCCACCGATTGCGAAGCAAAAGCCTCGTTCAACTCAATCAAGTCGATATCCTTCAACGTCATTCCCGCACGTTTCAATACTTTCGGCACCGCGTAAATCGGACCGATACCCATAATGCGCGGCGGCACGCCCGCTACGGCATAACTCACCAATTCCGCCCACGGCGTCAGTCCCAATTCCTTCATTTTCTCCTCACTCATCACCAGCACAAAAGCCGCCCCGTCCGACGTCTGCGACGAGTTCCCCGCCGTCACCGTGCCGTTCGCGGCAAACACCGGTTTAAGCTTCGCCAACACTTCCAAATTCGTATCCGGACGCGGTCCTTCGTCCGTATCCATCACAAAAGTTTTCGTTTGTGCCTTGCCCGTTTCCGGGTCAAAATACGTTTCGTTTACCGTAATCGGCACGATTTCGTCTTTGAAGCGTCCTTCGCGTATCGCCCGGACGGCTTTCATATGCGACTCATAGGCAAATTGGTCTTGTTCTTCACGCGATACATTGAATTCCTTGGCCACCGCTTCCGCCGTCAGGCCCATTCCCCAGTACCAATCCGGGTGACCGTTTTTCGTAACGCTGTATGCCGGCACCGGTTTGAAACCGCTCATCGGCACCATCGACATACTTTCCGTTCCGCCGGCCAAAATTACGTCGGCGTGTCCCGCTTCGATTTTTGCTACCGCCGTGGCAATCGTTTCCGAACCGCTGGCGCAAAAACGGTTGATCGTGGCACCCGGAACTTTATCCGTATCCAAGCCCATCAGCGCAATCATCCGTCCTACGTTCAAACCCTGTTCCGCTTCCGGCATTGCATTACCCACCAGCACGTCGTCGATCATTTCCACATCGAATTTTCCGCCGCTCTCTTCCTTGACTTTGGCAATCAAATATTTCACCGTCTCCGCCGCCAAATCGTCGGGACGAAAGTTTTTGAACGAACCTTTTTTGGCTTTGCCCACGGCTGTTCGGTAACCGCGTATGATATATGCTTTTCTCATTACAGTTGATTTTTCTAGTTACGTAAAGGTTTACCCGTTTTCAACATATGTTCGATACGTTCCAAGGTTTTCCTTTCGCCCAAAAGGCTCAGGAAAACTTCGCGTTCCAGTCCCAGCAGATAGTCTTCCGTCACGTAGGAAGGTCCCGATAATTCGCCGCCGGCCATCACATAGGCCAATTTGTTGGCAATATGACGGTCATAGTCCGAAATGTAGTTGCCGGCAACCATACTGTCGGTGCCCACTTGGAACATACCCAGAATTTCTTGTCCCAAGACGCGAATATCGTCACGTTTCACGGGGCGTTTATAGCCGTCTTGCGCCATTTGCAGTGCGTGACGTTTGGCCGTGGCGATTTGACGGTCTTTATTCGGCACCACCACGTCGCGGCCTTTGACCAAAAATCCGAGATCGAAAGCCTCGTAGGCCGACGTGGCCACTTTTGCCATACCGATTGTCAGGAATGCTTCCTGGTAACGGTTGACTTCCACATCGCCTTTGACGTATTGATCCGAGACGCGCAAAGTCATTTCTTTGGTGCCGCCGCCCCCCGGAATTAAACCGACGCCGAATTCCACCAAACCGATATAGGTTTCGGCCGCCGCTACCACTTTGTCGGCGTGCAAGGTGATTTCACACCCGCCGCCAAAGGTCATTCCGTGCGGCGCCACCACAACGGGAATGCCGGAATATCGTACGCGCATCACCGTTTCCTGGAATGTGCGAACGGCCAATTCCAATTCGTCCCATTCCTGATCCGCCGCCAGCATCAGCACGAGTGCCAGGTTCGCCCCGACGGAAAAATTGGCCCCTTGATTTCCGATTACCAATCCGTCGTATTTTTCTTCGGCCAAATCAATGGCACGATTAATTCCTTCGATAACACCTTCGCCGAGCGTGTTCATTTTGGAATGAAACTCAATGTCCAGAATACCGTCGCCCAAATCGATAATCGACGCATCGTTATTGGACCAAAGCGTGCGTTCGCTGCGAATGTTGTCCAGGAAAATATATTTGTTTTGTCCGGGAATTTCCTTGTAATCGCCCGTTGGAATGTCGTAGTAATATTTGACGCCTTTATCGATTTTGTAGAAACTTTCTATGCCTTTGTTCAGCATATCCGTCACCCAAGCGGCGGGCTTTTTGCCTTCGGCTTCCATAAACGCCAAAGCTTTTTTTACGCCTATGGCATCCCACAATTCAAAAGGTCCGAGTTCCCAATTGAAACCGGCACGCATCGCATCGTCTATCTGATACAACGCATCGGCAATTTCAGGAATGCGGTTGGAGGCATAGGCAAATACGGATCCGAAGGTTTTCCGGTAAAAATCGCCGCCTTTATCCTTGGCACTCACCAATATTTTCAAACGTTTTTTCAGGTTGTCCTCCGTTTTGGCCATTTCCAACGAAGGAATTTTGACCTTTTGCTTCGCACGGTATTCCATCGTGTCCAAATCCAGGACCAAAATTTCTTTCTTGCCGTCTTTTTTCACCTTTTTATAGAAGCCTTGTCCCGTTTTTTCGCCCAGCATTTTTTTGTCGAGCATTTCTTTGACAAAATCCGGCAGGGCAAACAGGTCGTGTGCTTCGTCGTCCGGGGCGTTTTCATAGAGGAATTGCGCAACGTGCGCCAAGGTGTCCAAACCTACCAAGTCCGCCGTACGGAAAGTCGCCGATTTGGGGCGTCCGATTACCGGTCCGGTGAGTTTGTCCACTTCTTCCACGGTGAGTCCCATCGGTTTCATCAAATGGAAAATATCCATAATGCCCAATACGCCGATACGGTTGGCAATGAAAGCCGGCGTATCCTTGGCAAGCACGGTGGTTTTTCCCAGATATTTATCGCCGAATTCCATAAAGAAATCCGTCACTTCGGGCAGCGTGTCATCCGTGGGAATGATTTCCAGCAACCGCATATAACGCACCGGATTAAAGAAGTGCGTGCCGAGGAAGTGCTTGCGGAAATCTTCCGAGCGGTTGGCCGCCATAAGTTTAATGGGAATTCCCGACGTGTTGGAACTTACCAAACTTCCTTGGGCGCGGTATTTTTCCACTTGGTCGAAAACCGCTTTTTTGATATCCAAGCGTTCGGGAACCACTTCGATAATCCAGTCGTAGTCCTTGATTTTGGGCATATCGTCTTCGGTGTTGCCCACGGTTATACGTTTGGCAAAATCCGGGTGATAGAAAACGGCCGGTTTGCTTTTGAGCGCCTTGGCCAGATTTTCCCGTGCAATCCGGTTTCGAACCTGCGGGCTGTTCAGGTCCAATCCCTGTTTTTTCTCTTTTTCTGTCAGTTCGCGCGGAACAATGTCCAGCAACAGAACGTCAATACCGGCGCCGGCCAATTGGGCGGCAATGCCCGATCCCATAATGCCGGAACCGATCACGACGGCTTTGTTTATTCGCTTTTTCATAATTTATTGTGATTTCGGTGTTTTTCGTTGGGTTAGTTGCAGAATGGTTTCCAGCACTTCGACGAAACAATCCCTTTGTGCCGGAGTCAGTTTTTCGCGTATGCGTTCGTTGAGATCCAGCACGGTCTCTTTGGCTTTCTCGCGCATCGAATGGCCGTAATCCGTCAATTTGATCAGGATACTTCTCTTGTCCTTATAGCAAGGATCGCGGTAAATCAGCCCTTTCTCTTGCATCTTTTTCAGTGTGCGCGTCAATCCCGTGCTTTCCAATCCCATTTTTTTTGCCAACGCGGTCGAAGGCGTCCCGTTGACCGGATCGATATTCAGCAGGGTAAAACCGATGGTCATCGTTCCGCCGTAATCGGCAGCCACATCATTGTAATATTTGGCCACGGACAACCAGGTTTCCCTAAGCAATTGATCCATTGTTTTTTCTTTCATCGGCATATTCCGGTGCTTTGTTCCTTACAAATATACAAAAAAATATTATGCGTGCATAATAAATTTGATAAAAAA
>CAYUQW010000089.1:0-6424 GCA_964446985.1 uncultured Flavobacteriaceae bacterium | reverse complement strand
ATTAAATTTGACATTGATAAATCGATCTGACATTAGCTTAAAGATTTAAAATTATTTTCCATAGCGGGCTTTAGTTAATGGTGATTTGTCCGTAAATATAAAAAAAACCGCCCCGAAGGACGGTTTGGAAGAATATTGAAATTCAACCGGATTTTAAGCGATGTCCATAGCGGATTCCGGTTTGTTTTCCGTTATTCGTATGTTTTTGGCATCGACGGGAACGGAGATGATTTTTTGTTTGGTTATCCACCGTTCGGGAAGTTGAACGGCTTTGCCGTAGAGATGGATGGTTGTCGGTTTAATGTTTGTTTTGTAAGTCAATAACAATCCGTAAACGGGATGGCCGAAACGGTTGAGATAGAAATCCGGGCCTTCTACCTTCAGATCTTTGTAGGTGGCCGGCAGGTAGATTCGTTTGGCATAATCTCTTTTACGTTTGGGGAGATAATAGACTAGCCATAAAACTTTTGCATTTCCTTTATACCGGCTTTCAGTGGGAATGTAAGTTTCGGCTTTTGCTTCGTCTTGTAGAATTTTCTCAATACTTTCCCTGGCAGCGGTTTCGTCTCCGGTGTCGGCCATATCGTAGATTTTTTCGTAACCTTTGACTTCGGAAATTATATTTAAAAGGAAGATGCTTCTGTCGTTTTCGACGGTAATCAATTCATCGATTTGCTCCAAGCGGTTTTCGTCAAAATGTCGGGTGAACGAAGGCAGATTAGGTAAGGCGGCCATAATGTCCAGAGTATGTTTGATTTTGTCGAGGCATTTTTCATCGGGACACAGAATGGCGGCTTTGCGGATTTCACAATAGATATTGCGTAAGTTTTCCAAAATTTCTTCGGGTTTCTGCAAACTTATAACGGACTCGTTTACTTCGCTTGTGATTTGCCGGGGAATGTTTTTCAGTTCCGCTTCGATTTCGGCTTCTTCTTTCCCCCAAGGGTCATAACGGACGTCAAAATTGCGGTAAATCGCCATATCATTGGCCTCTTGAACGGTTACGATATTTTCCTGTTTTGCCCTTTCCCGGAGTTCTCCGATTTTATCACCGAAACGTTTTTTCCAAAAGGGCGAATAGGTTAATGTGCACAAATAGTCACTTCGCTTTTTGAGTTCCGTCAAATGGGCGGCATCTTGAACCTTGAGCATTTCGTCGCGGATGATGCAATTAATCCTGCTGATATCATCCACATTGTTGATTTTACCATAGATGCGTGTCATGGCTGTAAATTTTTGGATTACATTTATAGGGTATCAAAAAATGTTCCCGATGAAAAATTTTCAAAATGACATAAAAAATCCGTCAAATTGCCAATGATTTTTTGTTGGAATAACGGATTTACTGAAAAAATGTCAGTTTGTGATAAGTAAAGAAAGTATTTAAGCAGATTATTCGAATTCCTTCCGCAGGAATTTTCCGGTGAGGTTGTTTCGTTGACGGATGAGTTCTTCGGGTGTGCCTTGGAAGATGATTTGTCCGCCTTGTGCGCCTCCGCCGGGGCCGAGGTCGATGATGTGGTCGGCGAGTTTGATGACGTCGGTGTTGTGTTCGATGATAATGACCGTGTTGCCTTTGTCCACGAGGCGGTTTATTACGTCCATCAGGAGGCGGATGTCTTCGAAATGCAGGCCGGTGGTGGGTTCGTCGAGGATGTAGAGGGTTTTTCCCGTATCTCTCTTGGACAATTCGGCGGCGAGTTTTATGCGTTGGGCTTCGCCGCCGGAAAGGGTGGTGGAGGGTTGTCCCAATTTGATGTATCCAAGGCCTATGTCGCTCATAATCTGTAATTTGCGCTGAATGGCCGGGACGGAACGGAAAAAGGTCAGGGCTTGGTTGATACTCATTTCGAGGACATCGTGGATGGTTTTTCCTTTGTAGCGTATTTCGAGGGTTTCGCGCTTGAAACGTTTGCCTTGGCAAGCCGGGCAGGTGATATAGACGTCGGGCAAAAAATTCATTTCGATGGTTTGAACGCCTGCGCCTTCGCATACGGGACAACGTCCGTCTTTGACGTTGAAGGAGAAACGTCCGGGCTTGTATCCGCGGATTTTGGCTTCGACGGTATTGGCGAACAATTGCCTTATGGGTCCAAAAACGCCGATGTAGGTGGCGGGATTGGAACGCGGCGTTCGGCCTATGGGCGATTGGTCGATATCGATGACTTTGTCGATATGTTCGATGCCGGTGATTTTTTCGTAGGGCAAAGGATTGTCGAGCGAACGGTGTAGCATTTTCCGTAGGGCGGGATAGAGGGTTTCGTTGATCAGACTGGATTTTCCGCTACCGGAAACGCCCGTGACGACGATGAGTTTTCCCAGGGGAATGTCGAGGTTGACATTTTTGAGGTTATGGCCGGTTGCGCCGTAGAGTTTTATGTGTTTTCCCGTTCCGGGGCGGCGTTTTTCAGGGATGGGGATGTTTTTCCGTCCGCTCAAATATGCTGCGGTCAGGCTCCGGGTTTGCATAATTTCCGAAGGGCTTCCTTGGGCTACGATTTCTCCGCCGGCCAAACCGGCACCGGGTCCCAAATCCACGATGTGATCGGCCGCGAGCATCATTTCCTTATCGTGTTCCACCACCAATACCGAATTTCCGGCGTCGCGCAGTTGTTTCAGCGATTCGATCAAACGGTGATTGTCGGAAGGGTGCAAACCGATACTGGGTTCGTCGAGGATGTAAAGCACATTGACCAATTGCGCACCGATTTGCGAAGCAAGACGGATGCGCTGACTTTCGCCGCCCGAAAGGGAAACCGAGGTACGGTTCAAGGTCAAATAGTCCAAGCCGACATTGAGCAGGAAGGAGATACGTTGTTTGATTTCCTTGAAGATTTCGCCGGCAATTTGCCGTTGTCGTGGCGTGAGTCGGGACTCCATCGTTTCGATTTCCCGTTTCAAGTCCCGGATTTCCATTTCCGCCAGCGTGCCGATGTCTTTTCCGTTTATTTTGAAATAATAGGCTTCTTTTCGCAGGCGTTTTCCTTGACAAGCCGGACAGGTTTTTTTGCTCATATATTCGCCTGCCCAACGTTTGAGGGATTTGTATTCGTTTTGTTCGAATTGTTTTTTCAGGAAATTGACAATGCCTTCGAACCGGATTAATTTTTCCTGCCGGACGCCCGAAACGGCCGATTCGTAGGAGAAGAAGGTTTCGGTTCCGTACAAAATTTCATTCAACATTTCCCCGGGCATTTCCTTCACCGGGCGGTGCAGATCAAAGCCGTGTTTTTTGGCTATCCACTCGATTTGTTCCGTAATCCAACGGTGCTTGACAGGATCGACCGGCGCTATGCCTCCTTGATAGAAGCTTTTGGCCGGGTCGGGAATGATTTTTTCCAAATCGGCTTCCCAAACAAATCCCAACCCCGTACAGACGGGACAATATCCTTTGGGCGAGTTGAACGAAAAGAAATTCGGTTCGGGTTCGGGCAGGGAGAATCCCGTTTCTTCGTCGATCAGCCGGGTGCTGTAATGATACGGGCGGTTTTCTTCGTCGAGGATGAGCAAGGCGTCTTTTCCTTCGTCGAGGGCCGTTTCGACGGCTTTTTTCAATCGTTCCCGGTTTTTGTCGGCGACACGGACGGTATCCACAACCACTTCGATATCGTGGGTTTTGTAGCGTTCGGTCATAAGGCCGGGCTTTATATCGACGATTTCTCCGTCGATGCGGACTTTGGTATAACGTTTCCGGGCCAATTTGACGAACAATTCCTTATAGTGACCTTTACGGCTGCGAACAAGCGGAGCCAATATGCGGATTTTCCGGCCGGAGAATTTGTCAAACAGGATTTTCAGGAGCGACGGAACATCGGTTTTTCTGATTTTGTCTTCCCGTCCCGGTATGTCGGGTTCACCGATTTTGGCATATAACAATCGTAGCAAATCGTAGATTTCCGTAATCGTTCCGACGGTTGACCGCGGATTACGGTTGACGGTTTTTTGTTCGATGGCGATTACGGGTGGCAAATGCTCGATTTTTTCCACCGCCGGCCGCTCCAAGGTGCCCAGGAATTGCCGCGCATAAGCCGAAAAGGTTTCGAGAAACCGCCGCTGACCTTCGGCATATACGGTATTGAAAGCCAGACTCGATTTACCGCTTCCGCTCAGGCCTGTAATAACCGTCAATTTGTTGAGCGGAATTTTCAGGCTGATATTTTTCAGGTTGTGTTCGCTCGCGCCGTAGATTTCCAGAAATTCAAGCGGTGCGACGGGTATTTTTTTCTTTTCCGGCATAGGTTTCTCCCAATTGATAAGTCATTTTTTTGACCACATCGGCCCATTCGTGAACGCTTTTGTCATCGGTGAAAAATCCGGGCGGAATAGGTTTTCCGAAAATGATTGTAATCCGGCTGTTACGCTTCTTGAACATCTCCCGGGACAGCAAAAACAATTCCAGATTGGCTTTGATGCCCAGCCGTGTCCTGATTTTATTAACGGCATAAAAAAGACGCGAATTTTTTGTCGGAATAAAAAAAGGAACCACCGTTTTGCGGTATTTTTTGGCAAATCTGACAAATCCGCTGCGCCAGAGACCGTCGTCCCACTTGCCGTTCCTGTATCGCGCCACTTCACCGGAAGGAAAAATCGTTATCGGTGCTTCGGATTTTTCGAGGCGTTCGGTGAGTATTCGTTTGTACTTCTCGGGGTTTTTTCCGAAAACATTTACGGGAACGAAAAAATCCTGCAGCTGCGTAAATCCCATCAATACATCGTTGGTCAGATGGTTTACGGAAGAATAATGCCGCCTCAATACGTGCATCAAGGCAAAAAAATCCGGTCCGCCCAGGGCGTGATTGCCTACGAAAATCACATCGGGATGATCGGGAATGTTTTCTTCGCCTATGACTTCGATGTCCATGTTCAAATGCTCGATAATAGCCTCGATGAATTCAAAATTTTTCAGATGTCCGATTTTTTTCAGCCCTTCATTGATTTCTTTTTCCTTGATTAACCATTTCAGAAAACGAATCATAAATCCGGGCATATACCGGATAATCTTTTCGGGGCGTGAACGGATGATTTTTTTCAAATCCACTCGGACCGTAACTTTCTCCCGGGTTTTCATCGCACATAACGTTAAATAAGCAAAGTTAATCAAATTATTCTTCGGTTGCTATCATAGATGCCGGCGGATTTGTTTTTCGATATAATTACTGCTATAATATTTTCAATAGGAGAATTGATTTTGTGATAAAATGCGATTACAACAAAAAATCCGTATTTTAGGAATTTATTTTCGAGGTAGGGAAAGTTCTCGTATTTTTGTGAGACAATATAGCAACATCGATTAATTTTGATAAAACAATTTTCGATAGAAGATTTTCGTTCGCCGCAATTGCCGTCGAATTTACCGGAAGCGATTCAATTGCGTGAAGAAGCGCCTTCCAATATCGCTTTGATCAAATATTGGGGAAAATCCGGTTTGCAAATTCCTATGAATGCTTCGCTGAGTTTTACGTTGAGCGAGAGCAAAACCGTTACCGGAGCCCGGGCCGTTTTGCGGGAGAAAGCCGGCGATGATGTACGTTTCGAGTTTTATTTCGAGGGCCGGCGCAATAAGGATTTCGAGAAGAAAATACATACGTTTTTCGGGCGAATTGCCGATTATATCCCGGGTTTGAAGGCGTATGAATGGCGTTTTGAGAGCCGTAATACTTTTCCGCATTCCAGCGGAATTGCGTCGTCAGCCAGCGGATTTGCGGCATTGAGCAAGATTTTGTTGTCTTTCGAGCAAACATTGTTGGGCACTTATGACGATACGTTTGCTTCGGTCAAGGCTTCCTTTCTTGCCCGGTTGGGTTCCGGGAGCGCATCGCGAAGTATTTTTCCCGGAATAAACATTTGGGGACATCATCCGGAAATTCCCGGCAGCAGCGATTTGTATGCCATACCTTTTCCGTACGAGGTTCATCCTGTTTTTGATAATTTCAGGGATTGGATCGTATTGATCGATTCGGGAAAGAAACAAGTTTCCAGCACGCAAGGACACGCATTGATTGATACGCATCCGTTTAAAAATCAGCGTATTAGTGTTGCCGAAAAAAATATGAACACGCTTATTGCCGCAATAAAAACCGGGGATTTAGAAGTTTTCGGGCGTATTGTCGAAGCCGAAGCGCTGATGCTCCACGCATTGATGATGACCTCCGAACCGGATTTCATTTTGATGAAGCCCGATACGTTGCACCTGATTCTGGAACTCAGGCGTTGGCGTGCGGATGAAAAAATACCGGTTTTCTTTACCTTGGATGCGGGCGCCAATGTGCATTTGTTGTTTCCGGACAATCAAGCAAACCGCGTTGAGCATTTTCTGGGAGCAATATTACCTCAGGTCAAGGTTATCAGAGATTTTGTCAAATAGAAAAAATCATTATATTTGCCCTGTTAACCGGATAAAAATCATTTCCATGAAAAAAGCACT
>CAYUQW010000088.1:0-6510 GCA_964446985.1 uncultured Flavobacteriaceae bacterium | reverse complement strand
CAAACTGCCAAAACAACAAAAATATGGCCGCAAAGAAAAAACAACCCGTCATAAAAGTCAGGAAGAGCGAAGAAGAATGGCGTCAAATCCTTACGCCGTGGCAATATTACATTCTGCGCGAAAAAGGAACCGACCCGCCGGGAAAAGGCGAATACACCTATTTCTTCGAAAAAGGCCTTTACCGTTGCGCCGCCTGTGGCGCCCCGCTTTTCCGTTCGGATAATAAATACGAAAGTCATTGCGGTTGGCCCTCCTTCGACGATGCCATCGAAGGCGCTATTATCTACCGTCCGGATTACAGCCACAATATGGTGCGCACCGAAATCCTCTGTGCCAACTGCGGAAGCCATTTGGGGCATATCTTTGACGACGGCCCGCGGGAAACCACCGGCAAACGTTACTGCGTCAATTCCACTTCGCTGAAATTCGATCCCGGAAAAGAAAAATAGCCCCGGAAATTCCGTCGATTGCGCATTCGGGAATACGAAAATCTCACGTGTCCAAGTAAAAATTTTCCCGTAAATTTGGATAAAATTTTTTATGTCGGGATACGAGCATATCATCAACTACGGCAAGGAAGCCGTCGATACCGAAGCGGAAGCACTGAAAAAACTGGCGCAATCGCTTGACGAAGCCTTTGCCCGGGCAGTGGAAGCCGTTCTCCGTACCGAAGGGCGCGTGATCATTTCCGGCATAGGGAAAAGCGCCAACGTAGGCGTAAAAATCGTCGCTACGCTCAATTCCACCGGAACGCCGGCCGTTTTTATGCACGCCGCCGATGCCACACACGGCGACCTGGGCATTATCCAGCCCGGCGATATTGTCCTAATCATTTCCCGCAGTGGAAACACGCCCGAAATCAAATTACTCACCGCTTTGGTCAAAGATCTCGGTTTTCCCGTCATTGCACTGACGGCCAACAAAGATTCCTTCCTTGCACGTCAAGCCGATTACCTCCTGCATACGCCGATGGACCGCGAAGCCGACCCCTTTAACCTTATTCCTACCGTCAGCACTACGCTGCAAATGGCTATGGGCGATGCTTTGGCAGTGGCCGTCCTGCGCGAAAGACAGTTTAGCAAGGAAGATTTTGCCAAAAACCATCCCGGCGGAATGATCGGAAAACAATTACTGTTGAAAGTCAAGGATTTGGTCGATACGGAACAAAAACCGTCCGTCGGTCCTGAAACGCCCGTCAAAGACGTCATTGTGGAAATCACCGCCAAACGTGTGGGAGCAACGGCGGTTCTGGATAACGGCAGCTTGCGGGGCATCATCACCGACGGCGACATCCGCCGTATGTTGCAAAACAATACCGACATCCGTCACATCAAAGCCGCGGACATTATGAGCGCCGATCCCAAAACCGTGTCCGGCGAAGCTTTGGCCGTCGAAGCCTTGAAAAAAATGAAGCAAAACAATATCAACCAATTGATTGTCCTCGACAACGAAGGTAACTACAACGGCATTATCCATATCCACGAAATTCTCAAAGAAGGTATTATATGACGCAGGAAGAGTTCAAGGAGATGAGCATCATCGATCACATCAACGATTTGCGGAAAATGTTGATGCATTCCATCATAGCCGTATTCATTGCCGCGGTTTTTGTTTATATGGCCAAACATCTCGTTTTTGACAAAATCCTTTTCGCTCCCTTGGATCCCGATTTTGCCGGCTACCGTTTTTTTTGCAGCATTTCCGATGCCCTGTGCGTAAAGAATATCCCCGTCAAATTAATCGCCCGTCAACTACAAGGCCAGTTTGCCGTTCATATCTGGACGGCCATCTACGGCGGCATCATCGTTGCTTTTCCTTACATACTTTATGAATTCTGGAAATTCATAGCGCCCGGATTATATCCGCAGGAAAAAAAATACGGCATCCGCTTTATCATCATTTCGTCCTTGCTGTTTTTCATAGGCATTTTGTTCGGATATTTTATCGTTACGCCTTTGGTTATCAATTTTTTAGGACATCACGTTATTAGCGAAAAAGTCCAAAACCTGGTGGATATCAAATCCTATATTTCCAATGTCCGAACCACCATTTTGGCCAACGGATTGGTATTCGAATTGCCTATTATCATCTATTTTCTGACGAAATTGGGATTGGTTACGGCCGAATTTATGCGCGAAAACCGCAAATATGCCATCGTATTGATTTTGGTAGTCGCCGCCATTATCACGCCTCCGGATGTTTTCAGCCAAATTATCGTATCCATCCCCTTGATTATTTTGTATGAAGTCAGCATTTTTATAGCGAAATTTGTAGAAAAGAAATTGCCCGAACATCTAAAACCCCTCGAATGATTCTCAGAGCCGAAAATTTACATAAGCGCTACGGAAACAAAGAAGTCGTCAACGGTGTAAGTCTCGAAGTGCATCAGGGACAAATCACCGGATTGCTCGGTCCGAACGGTGCGGGAAAAACCACCACGTTCTATATGATCGTAGGGCTGATAAAACCCAATCAGGGAAAAATTTACATCGACGACAAGGACATCACCGGTTTGCCGATGCACAAACGCGCCCAATTGGGCATTGCCTATTTGGCTCAGGAAAATTCCGTTTTTCGCAATCTCAGTGTGGAAGACAACATTATGGCCATTCTCGAAGTAAACGAACCCGATAAGCAAAAACGCCGCGAACGTCTGGAAGAACTCTTGGTGGAATTCGGTTTGACGGAAAAACGGAAACGTTTGGGCAAACTCTTATCCGGCGGCGAACGCCGACGAACCGAAATTGCCCGTGCATTGGCTACCAACCCGCATTTTATTCTCCTCGACGAACCTTTCGCCGGTGTCGATCCCATTGCCGTGGAAGACATTCAGCGCATTGTGTCGGACCTGAAAACCAAAAACATCGGCATCCTCATTACCGACCATAACGTGCAGGAAACCCTTGCCATTACCGACCGGACTTATCTGATGTACGAAGGAAAAATCCTGAAACACGGAACGCCCGAAGAATTGGCATCCGACGAATTGGTTCGCAAGGTTTACCTGGGACGAAACTTCGAATTACGCAACAAAAAATTATGACACAAACAAAAGAAAATCAACAAGATACAACAAAACACAAAGCCGGATTCGTCAATATCATAGGCAACCCGAATGTGGGCAAATCCACCTTTCTCAATGCCATATTGGATTACCCGCTGGCCATCACCACGCCCAAAGCACAAACCACACGCCATCGCATCCTGGGCATCCTCAACGGTGAGAATTATCAAGCCGTTTTCTCCGATACGCCCGGCGTAATTCAACCCGCATACGAGTTGCAAAAATATATGATGAAGGAAGTGGAAGAGGCCCTTGAAGACGCCGATATTCTCCTCCTGATGACCGAACCCGGCGATAAGGAATTGAAAGACGAAAAATTTTTTGACGCAATCCGGAACAGCAAGGTTCCCCTATTGGTTTTATTGAACAAAATTGATTTGAGCAATCAGGAAGAGACCGAACGGCTCGTAGCACAGTGGAAAGAAAAATTACCGCGCGCCGAAGTCTATCCCGTTTCGGCACTGCATCATTTCGGTATTGACCAAGTCAAAAACCGCATTATCGATTTGTTGCCCGAAAATCCGCCCTTTTTTCCCAAAGACCAGCTGACCGACAAGAACGAACGATTCATTGTCAGTGAGAAAATCAGGGAAAAAATTCTCAAATATTACAAAAAAGAAATCCCTTATGCCGTCGAAGTGGTGGTGGAATCATTCAAAGAAGACGAAAAAATAATTCGTATCGATGCAACGATTTATGTCGAACGGCCGACCCAAAAAGGCATACTGATCGGGCATCGCGGAGAAGCATTGAAACGTGTCGGCACGGAAGCGCGCAAGGAATTGGAAGCCCTGTTCGGCAAGAAAATTTTCTTGAAACTGTTTGTCAAAGTCCGGAAAGATTGGCGTAAAGACGACAATTGGCTCCGTCGATTCGGTTATAAAAAACAATAATTTTGTAACTTTCATCTCAAAACCGTACAACTATGCTTTTTCGATTGTTATTGTATATCTTATTGTTCTATTTGCTTTTCAGATTAATCGGCCGGATACTTGCGCCGTTTATGGTAAATAAGATGATGAAAGACGCCCAAAAACGTTTCGAAAAACAATTCAAAAACCCGTATTACAAACCGAAAGACGATACGGAACCCGGCAAAACCTACATCAATAAATCCGGTAGGCCTTCCGATGCCGAAGATGCCGATTTCGAAGAAATCGACTGAATTTAAATGGATACGAAAAAGAACATAAAAACGCTCGATAAACGGGAATTGTCGGCTTATTTCAAACAATTGAACGAGCCTGCATACCGTGCGGAACAAGTTTGGGACTGGTTATGGAACAAACAGGCGGAAAGTTTTGACGAAATGACCAATTTGCCCAAAAGTTTACGCGAAAAACTCGAAGAACATTTCGACATTCCGAAAGCGCGCTTGCATCTGACCCGTCAAAGTTCCGACGGAACGATAAAAAATGCCGTGGAATTACCCGACAATCTTATCGTGGAGAGTGTCATTATTCCCGAAAAAAAACGTGCAACGGCTTGCATTTCCTCCCAAGTCGGTTGTAGCCTGAATTGCCTGTTTTGCGCTACGGGACGTCTCAAACGAATGCGCAATTTGACGGCGTCGGAAATTGTCGATCAGGTGGTTCAGGCACGCGAACAAAGTCTGACATATTACGGTTATCCGCTGACGAATATCGTATTTATGGGAATGGGCGAGCCTTTGTTGAACTACGAGAACGTCAAAGAAGCCATAGAAATTATCACTTCGGAAAAAGGTTTGGGAATGTCGCCCAAGAGAATTACGCTTTCCACCGCCGGCATCCCGGAGCGAATCAAACAATTGGCTTTGGACCTGCCGAAAATCAATTTGGCCGTTTCGCTTCATAGCGCCATCGATGAAGTAAGAACCCGCATCATGCCTTCGAACAAAGCCTATGGGGGATTGGATGCGCTATTGGAATCGTTACAATTTTGGTATAAAAAAACCAAATCGAAAATCACCTTCGAATACCTCGTTTTCAAAGATATAAACGACGATGACCGGTCCATACGCGCTTTGGTCAAATTCGCCTCGAAAATTCCGTCCAAAGTAAATCTCATTCAATACAATCCCACCGATTCTTTTGACAGGTTTGCACAAGCAGACGATGAAGTGCTCGAAGCATATCGACAAGCGCTCAAAGAAAAGGGCATTATTGCCACCGTAAGACGAAGCCGCGGACAAGATATCGAAGCCGCATGCGGACAATTGGCCGCAAAGTATGAAGATGTTAAAATCAAAATCGAACATAAACCCATTTCGTTGTCACAAATCAAAAACCGTCAATGAAACAACTGATAATCATAAACTTCGAAGAGATCTATCTCAAAGGAGAAAACCAACATATTTTCAGCAAAAAATTACGCGAGAACCTCAAATCGAAACTTTCGGCCTGGAAAGGCTTCCTGCATTTTGCCCGTAAGCACGGCGGTTCGATTTTTATCGAATTGACACGGGCACTGCCGGAGAAAGAATGGGAAAAAATCCGGGAAATCATTGCCGAAACGCCGGGCATTTCACAGTTTTACTTCGTCCGTTCCGTACCGACGGATAAAGAAGCGATAAAAAAAGCCGCCTTGGAAATGGCGGAAAAAAAACTGTCACCCGGGGAAAGCTTCCGCATAACCGCCCGCAGGTTGAAAAAAAGTCTCCCCTACACTTCTCAGGATATTGCACGGGAAATAGGAGCCGCCATAGTGGAAAAATTCGGCAACCCCGTGGACCTGCATAACCCGGATTGGAATTTGCATATCAAAATCCGTCCCGAACAGACATTCCTGTACGACGAAATTGTCCGTGGACAGGGCGGCTTGCCGGCGGGAACCGCCGGCAGAGCAATTGCATTGCTCTCCGGGGGAATAGATTCCCCCGTAGCCGCCCGCCTGATGCTCAACCGCGGATTGGAACTCGTAGCCGTTCACTTTCATTCCGTTCCCAAAACTTCGCCCAAATCCATCGAGAAAGTTAAACTCCTGGCCGGAAAATTAGCCCGTGTTCAAGGAAAAATCAAATTGTATCTCATTCCCGTATTGGACATCCAACAAGCCATTGCACGGCATACCGACAGCAAATTGCGGCTCGTCCTGTTGCGGCGGATAATGTTACGCATCACAGAGATACTTTTGGAGCGAGAAAATGCCAAAGTGATTATCACCGGCGATTCGCTCGGACAAGTGGCCTCACAAACCTTGGAAAATATGATTGCTATCGATAATGCGGTAGAAAGCCTCGTTTTAAGACCGCTTGTGGGATTGGACAAAAAAACCATCATAAGCCTGGCGAGAAGGTTCGGCACTTATGATATTTCCGTACTGCCGCACGATGACGCCTGCTCTCTGTTTACCCCCAAACGCCCCGAGACAAAAGCGTATTTACCTTATGTGCTCGAACAATGCGCCAAATTACCCGTGGAACAACTCATCGAAGAGGCTTTGGATAAGGCGGAAACCGAAATTAT
>CAYUQW010000087.1:0-6514 GCA_964446985.1 uncultured Flavobacteriaceae bacterium | reverse complement strand
AAACCTTTAAAATGATATACGGATTATTGCTGTTCGTCTTGGCGGGACTGTATTTGTATAAATAATGGATTGCTACTGTTTTTATTGTAGCAGATATGCAATAAGAAATGCCAGTAAAATGGCGGTGAATTTACGTTTTTTGATACGGTGATCCTCTTCGCTTTCGAATAAAATGGTCGTACTGACGTGGGTCAAAATGCCGGCTACAAATGCCGATACCAAAACGTGGTATTTTTCCAAAACCGTTACGTTCGTCCCGGTCCAGGCGCCCAAAGGTGACATAAGGGAAAATGCGATGAGAAAAAACCATATCTTCGGCTTGGATAATCCCGCGTGAATCAAAAAAGACGTCAGGATGAGCGCGATGGGAAATTTATGCACCAATATGGCCCAAAGATAGGCGTGGCTGTGCAATTGATGCACGGGTAAACCTTCGGTGAAAGCGTGGATAAACAATCCGGCGACGGCGCCCGGTCCGATGGCGTGACTGTGATGTTGTTCGTGTCCGTGTTCGATGCCGTGAGAGAAATAGTCCAGCAGCAGTTGGAAAAGCAAACCGCCGAGGAGGAATAGTCCGGCGGTTTTGGCTGTAAAACCGGACGGGCGGTAAATTTCGGGCAAAAGATGCAAGACGATGACGGAAAACAAATAGGCACCGCTGAAACTCAACAAGATGCGATCCCAGGCTTTGTTCGAGCCGAGAATCATTGCCACCGAACCTCCGGCTAACACGCTCAGAATCAGAAGGATATAATCCGTCATATCGCCGTGTTTTTTAATTTTTCATAGGCAGCCCTGACTTCGTCGTGATGTAATCCCTGCGGAAATTCGAGCAATAATTTTTTGTAGAAAGTCCTGGCTTTGGCCGGATCGTTCAGATGTTTTTCAAAAATAGTGCCGAGATGAAACAGGGCTTCTTCCCGGTAGATTTTTTCCGTGGTAAATGACAAAATTTCCTGCCAGATGTCCACTGCCCGGTCGAAATGCCCGGTTTTTTCGAGACTGACGGCTTGCAAATACCGGATGTCGTCGTAGATTTTTTGGCCTTTGAAGGCAGGTGCTATGGAATCGGCTTTCCGGATCAATCGTTGGTAATGTCCGGTGAAATAATCGTAGTATAATCCGGAGAAAACGTGCAAAGGTCGTTGCAGACTGTCGCCGGGGATTTTATTGGCAATGATCATAAAGTCCAACAGTAATGCGTCATTGGCGATTTTACGCGATGCGGCTTTTTTGAGGGCTTTCAGGTTGCGGTGTGCCCAGTCGAAATCGCCGGAGAAAAACGATGCCAAAGCGATTTTATACAAGGCGCGATAGCCGGTTTCTTGATAAGGTGTTTTCTCCCTTAGTAGTGTAAATTCGATAGCGGCACGATCAAAATCTTTTTTCAGCAACCATAAATCCCCCCGGCGTTCTTCCCAGGATTCCCGGTAGATATTTCCTTGATTGACGTTTACCAAGGAGTCCAAAAAACGGCCGGATTCGTCATAATCTTTCAAGTCGTACATCAGGGCGTCCGCTATTATTTCGTTCAAGTTGTTCCGTAGTTCCGGATTTTTGATTTGTTTTGCCCTGTTTTTCCAAACGGGTACGTAGGATGCGATTTTCCCGGGATTGTTTCGGTTTTCCTTGTATTCCGTTTCCGATTGTATTAACCTTAGCCGGTCTTGTTCCCGCCCGGACAAATCTTGTATTCGTTTTTGCAAAAAATCCGTAATCTTGCGTGCGGTTGCGGTTTGGCCTTTTTCCAGCGCATCCGTTGCCAGGTTTTCCAGGTGATTGGCATCGACGAGTTTCCGTAGAAACAATCCCTTGGCCTGGATAAAAGCCTTGCCGTATTGTCCTTCCTTCACGTACAGCCATTCGAGCAGGCGCAAATAATCGGGGTTCGGGTCGCTTGCCAGGCGTTGGACAAGCTTTTCTTTTAACGTACGGTTGTACTCGTTTCCGGGGTCGGCGGTAACATAGCGGTTCAGGCTGCCGATGACATAGTTGTAGTAAACCGGATTGACGCGCAGGGCATCGATAAAATTGTCCATCATTTCGGGAATCATACCTTTTTCGGCATAGAGTCCGGCTTTTTCCAAGGGAATATTAGCGTAGCTGATACGGCTTCCGAAGGTATCGAGTAATTCCAAAGCTTTATCGAGATAATTATAATGCCGCAAGCGTCTTTCCACGGCAATCAGATAGCCGGTGTTCGTTTGTAATGCCCGCCGGATTTTTTTGAAAGCTTTTCCTGCGCCGGTCGAATCGTTTTTTCGCAGATTGAAATAGTACACATCGACCAAAAAAAGCGGATTTTTATACCTATTATAATATAAAGAAGCCAAGCGTATCCCTTCATCGAATTTTCCCTGATACCGGTAGATTTTGATCACGTCGTTATACACGTCTTGCCTGTACGGATGGTTTTTCATCCAATCGAGATATATCGGCAGTGCTTTGTCGTAGCTTCCCTTTTTGATATACGTTTTGGCCAAATAGAGATTCTGCCCGGATAGGTTTTCCAAGGGAATAATCATTACCATTAACCATAAATAATATGAAAAATATTTTTTAACCAATTGATAATGAATAATTTATAAATTTTGGCACGCCTTTTGTTTTGATAGAATCGAACACCTAAAAACAAATGTATGAATTTAATCGCAAAATACGAAAGCCTCAAAAAAAGAGCCACCGCATTGATTCAAGAAGGTTTTGTCAATGAATATTTGAAAATATTATCGGAATTGCATCGCTTGGAACAGCAAATAGAGTCCGGTTTAATGTGGAATTAGTCCGTCTCATCGAATAGTTAGGTTTAGCTTTAAATAGGGTTAGTTCTCACGGGTTGTGAAAGGATGCCGCAAAGGCGTCCTTTTTTCTTATGCGAATTGTTGTATTTTTGCAGCAGACGGAAAACTTATGGCAGTTATTGAGCATATCCGGAACTTCTCCATCATTGCGCACATCGATCACGGAAAAAGTACCTTGGCCGACCGGTTGTTGGAGATGACCGGCGCCGTGTCGGACCGGGAAATGAAAGATCAGGTGTTGGACGATATGGAATTGGAGCGCGAGCGCGGTATCACGATTAAAAGTCACGCCGTGCGGATGGATTATGTTTTCGAAGGGAAATCCTATGTATTGAACCTGATTGATACGCCGGGACACGTGGATTTTTCCTACGAGGTTTCCCGTGCCATTGCCGCTTGTGAAGGCGCTTTGTTGGTGGTGGACGCCTCGCAGAGTATCCAGGCACAGACGATTTCCAATTTGTATATGGCCCTGGAACACGATTTGGAAATTATTCCGGTGGTCAATAAAGTGGATTTACCCGGTGCGCGCCCCGAGGAAGTAACCGACGATATCGTGGATTTGTTGGGTTGTTCGCCCGACGAAGTGATATGGGCAAGCGCCAAGACGGGGCAGGGTGTCGATAAAATTCTGGAAGCCATTATCCGCCGTATTCCGCCGCCCGAAGGTGATCCGGAAGCACCTTTGCAAGCGCTGATTTTCGATTCGGTTTACAATCCTTACCGCGGAATCGAAGTGTATTTCCGTGTTTTTAACGGAGAAATTCACAAGGGACAGCGTGTTAAGTTTATGTCCACGGGCAGGGAATACGATGCCGAGGAAGTGGGTTTTCTCAAAATCCGCCAGCAGCCTGCCGCTAAAATAGGTACGGGCGACGTGGGCTATTTGATTTCCGGTATCAAAGATGCGCGCGAGGTGAAAGTGGGCGATACGATCACCGATGCCGTCCGTCCCACGGAGGAGCCGATAGCCGGTTTCGAGGATGTCAAGCCGATGGTTTTTGCCGGGTTGTATCCCGTTGACACCGACGAGTACGAGGATTTGCGTGCGGCACTTGAAAAATTGCGGTTGAACGATGCCAGTTTGACTTTCGAGCCGGAATCTTCCGCCGCCTTGGGATTCGGTTTCCGTGCCGGGTTTTTGGGGATGCTGCATATGGAAATCGTGCAGGAGCGCTTGGAGCGGGAGTTCGATATGAATGTGATCATTACCGTTCCGAACGTGCCGTACCGTGTTTACAAAAAGAAAAATCCCGATGTGCCGATAGAAATCCATAATCCCTCGGAACTGCCCGATCCCGGCGTTATCGACCGGGTGGAGGAACCGTACATACACGCTTCCATTATCACCAAAGCCGATTACGTGGGTCCGGTAATGAAATTGGCATTGGACAAACGCGGCACCTTGAAAAACCAGGTTTATCTCACCCCCGAGCGCGTGGAATTGACCTTCGATTTGCCTTTGGCCGAAATCGTTTTCGATTTCTATGATAAACTGAAAACCGTTTCGCGCGGTTATGCCTCCTTTGATTATCACCAAACCGGTTTTCGTCCTTCCAAATTGGTCAAAGTGGATATTTTGTTGAACGGCCAGCCGGTGGATGCTTTGTCCGCCTTGGTGCATCAAGACAGAGCCTATGAAATAGGGAGGCGGATGGTGTCCAAATTACGGGAATTGATTCCCCGCCAACAGTTTGACGTCCCGATTCAGGCGGCCATCGGATCACGTATCATTGCGCGGGAAACCGTCAAGGCATTGCGCAAGGACGTTACGGCCAAATGTTACGGTGGCGATATCTCGCGTAAGCGTAAATTGCTGGAAAAACAGAAAAAAGGAAAAAAACGTATGCGTCAGGTAGGGCGTGTACAAATTCCGCAGTCGGCATTTATGGCGGTTTTGAAACTAAAAGATTAGAACAAAATAAGATTTTTAACTATTTACAAGTTATAAATGTTACAAAACAAACTGATATTTGTCATAAAATAAACAGAAAGATAAAATACGACCTAAAACATTTTTTTTATCAAAACTAATTTTTATATTTACTCCAAAATTAAAGCTAAACACTATACATTATGAAACACTTGAAATGGTTAGCCCTCACAATGGTGGGTTTGGGCGTTTTTCTATTGGGAACGCCCCGGTTGCATGCCCAACAAACAGTGGAAGCGGTGATGAAGAGCCGCGGATTAACTGACAAAGACAAACTGGCCGCAGTAAAAACGTTCATGCCGCGTGGCGGACGTGACGAATACTTCGGCATAGTTGGAACGGGTAACTCCGGTACGATGATCGTTTACGGAGTACCTTCGATGCGTATTTACAAATATGTGGGCGTCTTCTCGCCGGAACCGTGGCAAGGTTACGGATATGACGACGAATCCCAATTGTTATTGAAAAAATCCTCATTGGACGACCGTATTCCCTGGTACGGCGATATGCGTTTCCCCGCCTATTCCGAAACCAACGGGGATTACGACGGAAAATACGCATTCTTCACCGACGGTGCCAATGCACGTATTGCATTATTGGGTTTGGATGACTTCGAAACCAAACAAGTTCTTTCCAATCCCATTATGAACAACCTGTTCCCCGAAGCCACCGTTACGCCCAATACGGAATATGTGATCCAAACCGGTCAATATCCGCATCCTTGGGATATGCGTACGACCGATATGGCCAAAGCCAAAAATGCCGTTACATTCTGGAAAGTTCACCGTATTGAAAAAGAAGGGGAACACAAAGGACGTATCATTAAAGAAAAATCTTTCGCCGTAGAAATGCCCGCTTACCAATTGGACTACAACGACGTAGGCAAAGGCGATACGGACGGACTTTTCTTCGGATTGGCTTATAAAGACGGCAAATCTTACATTTATGTAATGGATTATAAAAAAGCCGCTGCCGCCAAAAAAACACGTATCAATGATTTCGATGTTGTTAAGTTCGATGATATTAAAGGAAATGTTTCCTTCATCGAATTACCTGCTCATGCCAACATGGTAAAAGCTTCCCCCGACGGAAAATATATCGTGGTAGCCGCCGATAACGTATTGGTATTGGACGGTGCCAAAGTCAAATCCAAATTGGGAAGCAATTACAAAGCGGCCGATGTTCTTCACAAATCCGTTCCTATCGGAAAAGGTGTAGTGGACGTTACTTTCGACTACCGTAAAAATATTGCCTACGCTTCCGCGCACGACGATAGCAAAATCGTTCGTTTCGATTATGAAAAAGGCGTGAAAAAAGACGAAGTAAAACTCGACTTCAAACCTTCGTATATTACCGTTCCGCAAGGAAATTCCGCTCATCCGCACTCCAATTACTTGATTGCGGTTGACAAAGAAGCTTATTTGAAAAATCTGCCCAAAACCGGACCGGTACGTCCGAGCGTTCAACATTTGATTGATATTTCGGCTGATAACGAAATGGCCGATATCTATACGATGACATTGCCGCAAGCCAATGTTTACGGTAATGAATTAATCCTTCGTACAACGATCAAACCTATTATACGTTATCCTACCGGTACCAACTCGCGTACGGGTGAACCTTCGCCTTTCCGTGCCGTTGCCGGTAAAGAAAAAGTCGAACGAAAAGGAAATCGTGTACACATTTTCGGTACGTTGATCCGTTCGCACATTACACCTGAAATCGTTGAAGTTAATCAAGGTGATATCGTTACTTTCCACTTGACCAACCTCGAACGTGC
>CAYUQW010000086.1:0-6523 GCA_964446985.1 uncultured Flavobacteriaceae bacterium | reverse complement strand
AAAAAAACAACGCCTTCATCGTATCCGTCATATCGGTTTTCTCCCAGGTAAACAATTCCACGGGAATGCGTTTGACCAAGTGGCGTTTTTCTTCGTAGCTGTAATACCGGAATTCTTTTGTTTTACGTTCGGGCTTTCGTCCGAAATGACCGTAAGCAGCCGTTTCGGCAAAAACAGGCTGACGTAATTTCAGCCGTTTCTCAATGGATTCGGGATCCAAGGGAATGTTTTCCAGCAGGATTTGGGCCAGTTCGGCATCGGTATGGCGTGTGCGGTTGGTTCCGTAGGTATTCACGTAGATATTCACCGGTTCGGCAATGCCTATGGCATAGGATATTTGAATGAGTATTTCGCGGGCAACGCCGGCCGCCACCATATTTTTGGCCAAATGTCGTGCCGCATAAGCGCCCGAGCGGTCCACTTTGGTGGAATCTTTTCCCGAAAAAGCACCGCCGCCGTGCGCACCTCGTCCGCCGTAGGTATCCACAATGATTTTCCTCCCTGTAAGTCCCGTATCGCCGTGCGGGCCGCCGATAACGAAATTTCCCGTGGGGTTGACCAACAGATGTTTATCCGCATCAAAACCGTCAAACAAACGCGAAACGGATTCGGGATAGAGGGCTTTGACGCGCGGGAAAAGATATTTGATCAAGTCGGATTTGATGCGTTGTTGCATTTTCCGTTGTGCGTCTTTTTTGTCGCCTTCGTTCGAAGGGATAAACTCGTCGTGCTGCGTGGAAATGACAATCGTATGCAGTCCCGCCGGACGGTGGTTTTCGTCGTATTCCACGGTTACCTGTGATTTGGCGTCGGGACGGAGGTAGGGCATCAGGCCGGTGTGTTTACGGATGTAGGCCAGTTCGCGCATAAAATCGTGGGCCAGGGAGATGGTAAGCGGCATCAGTTGGGGCGTTTCGTCCACGGCATATCCGAACATCATTCCCTGATCACCCGCGCCTTGTTTGTCGTCTTCCTTGCGGATAACGCCGCGAATAATATCCTCGGATTGGTCGTGGATGGCGCTGAGAACGCCCAGTGATTTATAGGAAAAATAATAATCGTCGCGTGTGTAGCCGATGTTTTTTATGGTTTCCCGGGTTACCTTCTGCACATCCACATAGCCCGTGGTTTTCACCTCGCCGGCCACAATCACCTGCCCGGTGGTTACCATACTTTCGATAGCCACGTGTGCCCCGGGGTCCAAGGCCAGCAAGTTATCCAGCAGGTTATCCGAAATTTGGTCGGCCACTTTGTCGGGATGTCCTTCCGATACGGATTCGGAAGTGAACAAATAGTGATTTTTCTTCATCGGCTGGTGTTTGATTATGCAAAAATAGGCATTAATCCACACATAATCCGGCCGGGGTATCAATAAATCTTATATTCGATACCGAGATTTTCCAGTTCGTCCAACAACTCCGGCGTAATATCGACGTGGGTATTCATCGACACCAAAGCCAATTCCACCACCATATCGTCATCGCGAAAATAAATTTCCAAGGATTTTTTCCCGGCATATTTTCGTAACAATGCTTTCAATTTTTCCGGCGTTTCTTCGGTAATATTGTATTTGTGCAAGGTCAAACGCAGGGATTTGGTGTGTTTTTCCAAAACATCCGACAACATTTCGATTTTAACGGCCTTGATCGAATAGCGTCCCGGGTTTTTGTAATACGGTTCGATTTTGAGTTGAACGGCAACGGGCAATTTTTCCTGCAAATAATGCCGGAATTGCAAAAATTCTTCCCCGAATAAAGTCAGTTCGATTTCCCCTTCGTAATCTTCGATACCGAAAAAGGCCATCTGCGTTCCTTTTTTCGTGGAAATGATTTTGGACCTTGTTATCATACCCGTCACGGGAATGCTCGTGTTGACCAGGCGTTTGCTCTCCGAAAGCGTTACGTATTTCGGCTTGTCGTTTCCGTCGGTATCGTCGATGATTTGTTCTTCCGGGCTATCGTCCGTCATTTCCTCTTCGTCTTCCTCCTGCTGATTTTCCCTTAGCGGGACGTCGCGGTTTTCGTTGAGGGCACGAAGGACGGCGTTGATATAATTCAAATCGTATTTGGCATAAAATTTCATTTGGTGCTTGAACATATCCAAAGGATGCCCCGAGACATAAAATCCCAACAAATCCTTTTCGATTTCCAGCAATTCTATATCGCTGATTTCGTCGTTGCATTTGGGTAAGGGCGGATATTGGATTTCCACACCGCCGAAGCTGTCGAACAAACCGTTTTGACGTGTGGCCAGGTCACGCTGGTATTGTTGCCCGAAGTGCAGCAGGATTTCGACGAATTTTTTGGACGAACCGTTTTCGCACATATATTTGTGCCTTTCGATTCCGAAAGTATCGAATGCGCCGGCCAAGGCCAAAGCTTCCATTACGCGGCGGTTGACGGCGGAGAGATTGACGCGTTGAACAAAATCGAAAATGCTTTTGAACGGCCCGTTTTTTCGGCGTTCTTCGATAATTTTCTCGGCCGCATTGGTGCCGACACCTTTGATGGACGCCAACCCGAAGCGGATATTTCCCTCGTTATTTACCGTAAAATCCATTTCCGATTCGTTGACATCGGGCGGAAGGATTTTGATGTTCCATTTTTGGGCGTCTTCCAGGAAATTGGTGACTTTATCGCGGTTGGTCAAATGGTGCGACAGCGATGCCGCCAGAAATTCCGCCGGATAATTGGCTTTGATATAGCCGGTTTGATAGGATAACACGGCATAACTGACGGCGTGGGAGCGGTTGAAGGCGTAGGAAGCGAATCCTTCCCATTCTTTCCAGATTTTTTCCAGAATTTTTTTGTCGAAACCGCGTTCCTGACCTTGCTTGATGAATTTCGGATAAAGTTTGTCCAGCACGGATTTTTTCTTTTTGCCCATCGCTTTTCGCAAATCGTCGGCTTCGGCACCGGTAAATCCGCCCAATTCCTGCGACAGAAGCATCACCTGTTCCTGATAAATGGTAATACCGTAGCTTGCAGACAAATATTTCTCCATTTCGGGAAAATCGTAGGTTACGGGCTCGGTTCCGTGCTTACGGGCGATAAAACTGGGGATTTTGTCCATAGGGCCGGGACGGTAAAGGGCCACCATGGCCACCAAATCCTCGAATTTCGTCGGTTTGAGTTGTTGTAAATATTTGCGCATACCGGACGATTCGAATTGGAACACACCGACGGTCCGTCCCTGTTGGAAAAGACGGTAGGTAACCTCGTCGTCGAAGGGCAATTCATCCGGATTGATATCGATGCCGTGACGGTTTTTGATCATTTTCAGGGCATCTTTGACAATACTTAAAGTTTTGATTCCCAGAAAATCCATTTTGATCAGACCGGCATTTTCCACCACGTCCTTGTCATATTGGGTAACATACAAATCCAGTCCGTCGTTTTTGGAGGTATTGTTACGCGTAACGGGAATAACTTCGTCGATGGGGACCGGAGAAATAATGAATCCCGCCGCATGAATCCCGGTTTGGCGAATGGAACCTTCGATTTTAGCGGCTTTTTCTATGGCTTCGCGAATCCGGGGATTGGCATCCACCGTTTTTTTCAGGATAATGACATTCTCCGCGTCTTTGGGTTTCAATTTTACCTTTTTGAGTTCATCAAGGCTGAGTTCCAAAAGTATTTTCAAGTTGAATTTATCGTCATTAGGCGCCAATTTCGACAACCTGTCGGCTTCGGCTATGGGCAATTCCATTACGCGGAACGTATCGCGTATGGCGGTTTTGGATTTGATAATGCCGTAGGTAATGATATGCGAAACTTTATCCTGACCGTATTTTTCCTTGACGTATTTCACCACTTCCATCCGTCCGATATCCTCGAAGTCCATATCGATATCGGGCATCGATTTACGGCTGGGGTTGAGGAAACGTTCAAAGAGCAAATCGTATTCGATGGGGTCCACATTCGTGATGCCGAGCGTATAAGACACGGCCGAACCGGCGGCGGATCCCCGGCCCGCACCGACAAAAACGCCCATTTCCCGTGCCTTGTTGATGACATCCCACACAATGAGAAAATAACCGGCGAATCCCAAATCTCTGATCACACCCAACTCGTATTCCAAACGTTCGCGAACCTTACCGGGCATATCCGGCCAACGTTTTTTGGCACCTTGGTAAACCAGATGTCGGAGGTATTTTTCTTCGGATGCTTTCGGATCGCCTTCTACAATAAATTCGGAAGGAACATCGAATTCGGGCATAATGATGTCCCGCGTAATTTCGAAATTTTCGATCCTATCGAGCAATGTACCAATATTGTTCACCGCCTCGGGCATTGCGGCAAACAGATCGGCCATGTCTTCCCGCGATTTGAAATAAAATTCCTCATTGGGTAATTTTTGACGAAACCGCCTGCCGGTGCCCACCGGATCGGAAAGTTTTTTGCCGTCGCGTATGCTCAACAAAATCTCGTGGGCTTCGGCGTCTTTTTTGTGCAAATAGTGTACCGTATTGGCGGCTATCAAAGGAATATCGAATTCGCGACTCCATTTTTTAAAGGTGTTGTTCACAATGACTTCGGCATCCAAACCGTGATTGTTCACTTCGAGATACAAATCTTCGCCGAAAATATCACGCCATTGCATCAGCCGTTCTTCGGCCGCTTTTTCACCCACATTGAGCAACAGCCAAGGCACGTCGCCGTTGATCCAGCCTGTAAGCATTATCAGGCCCTCGCTATATTGCCGGATAACTTCCATATCCACCCGCGGAACGTAATAGAAACCGTCCGTATTGGCAATACTCGTTATTTTGACCAGATTGCGGTAGCCTTGCAGGTTTTTGGCCAGCAGTACGACGGGTCTTCCGTTATCTTGACGGGTTTTGTCAAGGTGATTTTCACAAACGTTGATTTCCATTCCCAGTACCGGCTTGATTTTTTTCTCCTCGGGAACGTTTTCGTTATGCTGTCTCACCAAATCCCAAAAGCGGAACAAGCCCATCACATTGTTCTGATCGGTCAGTGCCACCGCCGGCATTTCCAACAGGGCTGCCGTTTGCACCAAATCTTTCAGGTGAATGGTGGAATTGAGGATGGAATAAATGCTATAGGTGTGCAAATGGGAAATGTGGCGGATGTCAACGGCTTCGTATGCTTCGGTTTCCGTTTCCGCCTCACCGGCTTTTTTTGCCGCCAGGAGCTCCGAAGCTTTTTTAAAATCGACATGTTCGATGCCTGCCGGAGCAATTACGTCCGGGTGCGCCGCTTGAAAAGCTTCCAATTGACCGGGGGGAAATCCCAATTCTTCTTCGCTGAAAAAGCCGCGACGCACCAATTCCCAAAAAACGCGGGCGTTGGCTTCCACATCGGCCGTGGCATTATGTGCCAGGGCAAAATCTTCCCCGAAAAGGAACCGGTACAATGCGCTCAGTTTCGGATACCTGCTTAAACCCATCAAAGCCGCCGTCCTGTCCGAAGCCGTATTGATGGTTTTTTTATTTGTGATAATTTCAATACTGCGGCCTTTTCGCAACATTTCCGCCGCAACGATACCTATATCAAAACCAATGTTATGACCAATGACATAACGGGTTTTTTCCAGGGTTTTTTCGAATTCGTCCAAAACTTTTTCCAAATCTTCTCCTTCGGCCAAAGCCAATTCGGTGGAAATACCGTGTTGACTTTGAGCCTCGTACGGAATATTAAAACCTTCGGGTCTGACGAGAAAACTTTTTTGTTCGATCAATTGCCCCGAAGCATCGTGCAGCTGCCAGGCGATTTGCACCATCCGGGGCCATTTGTCCGTTTCCGTGTAAGGCACGCCTCTGGGAGGCAATCCGGTGGTTTCCGTATCGAAAATTAAATACATATTTGTTTGGTGTTTAATGGGTTATGGAAAATTTTGAGGCTAATTTCCCGAAAATAAATATAGGCATAAAAAAGGGATTTTTCACATTTTTATTCCTTCTCGTGAAAAATAAGCGATTAGGCGTGAAAAAGCCGGAGAATAGCAGATTTAAACTATTTCATCATATATTCGAAAATATTTCGTTATTATTGTAACATAAAAACGGACACTTATGAAAAAATCATTTATTTTCCTGTTGTTTTCCTTGATTATCATAGCCGGAAGTTGTAAGAAAAAACCTCAAGAACAACCTCAAGAAGAACCGGCCAAACCTGTCGATGCCGCCGTAATGAGCATTGATTTACCTACCTTTACAACGGTGGGACAACAAGTCGAAATCAAAGGAAAAATCCAAAATTTGGCAGACGGAACCATCAAATCCTTCGATTTGAAATGGCAAGCTGACAACGGGACCGTACATACCCAGCATGTTGATGATTTGAATATGCAAAATCTGGATGTTTATGAATATAATCATCCGGATAAATATACTCCTCAAACAACGGGAAACCATATCATCAAAGTATGGGTGGAAAATATCAACGGGCAGGCTCAGGACGAGCGTCCGGGTAATGACCGGCAGGAAAAAAACTTGATTGTTGCTTCGCAAACGGTACAACGAACCGTCTTGTATGAAGAATTTACCAGTTCGACTTGC
>CAYUQW010000085.1:0-6525 GCA_964446985.1 uncultured Flavobacteriaceae bacterium | reverse complement strand
CCTTTTTTCTTGTTGTGGCGGTATTTTCCTTCGACTTTTACGCTGCCGTCGGGATAGTAGAGCGTAAAGGAGCCGTGTTTTTCGCCGTTTTTATAGAAAATCAGGGCTTTATGCGCACCGTTGGGCCAAAATTCCGAATATTCGCCGTTTAGTTTTCCGTCTTCGAATTCGGCTACGATCATTTGGGAAGGGCGGTCGCTTTCGTAATAATACATGTTTTCGCCGTTGAGTTTGCCGTCCGTGAAATGCAGAACCGCTTTCAAACTGCCCGAAGGATAGTAGAAACGCCAAATGGCATTCGGTTTTCCGTTCCAAGCCATTCCTTCGGCTTTGATGCTTCCGTCGGGGTATCGGAGGATTACCTTGTCGTTGACATTGAGCACGCTGTCGGGGATGAGTTCGGGAATATTGATGTTTTCCATGATTTCCGTATGCAGTTGTTCGTCGATACGGCGACTTGCCAACAGCATACGGTGTTTGAGATAGGCCAAGGTATCGTGTTCCACCAATATTTGCGTGTCGAAATATTTTTTATCGTTTTTCAGAACGAGCGCCGCCTGATTGAAGCTTCGCCAGAGTTTCTCGTATTTTTTCAGTGAAGCTTGGGTTTCTTTGGTTACGTTATGGTAGAAAAGCGGGTAGAAATACGGGGTATGCACATACAGCGTCAAATTACGGGAATGCTTGGCTTGATCGTAGAAGCGTGAAAATTCTTTTTGTTTGTCGAGGGTTTGTCCGGTGATATAATGATCGATAAAATTTTTCAGCACTTGTTCCGATCGTCCCAATACGAGATAATTTTCCACGAAAATGAAATACGGTTTGCCCAAATCTTTGACGATATTTCCCAATATCATTTTGAAAAAGCTTTTTTGGGCCAAATAATTGATAGGAAAATTCTTGTAGGTGTAGGTTTTGAAGCGGAAAGGGGTTCGTTTGCGGATTTTACGGACGATTTCGTTCATTTTTTCTTTGGCAAGTTGCGGATTTTTCAGGTGAATAAGCAGCAAGGGCTCCGTGGTCATTAAGCGGCTGTCGGTAATATTTACGGAAGCAATCTCGTTTCCTATCCAGGAAAAGACATCTTTGTCCAAATCGATGCCGAGCCATTTTTCCAATTGGTTTTGTTGTTTACGCCAAGCCGAACGTTTGGCTGCGCTGTTGCCGAATTGCGCTTGTTTCATCTCGTCCAGGAAGTTGTAGAAATCCTTGAAGGAGATGGAAAAATACAAAGCGGTATTGTCCGGTAAAATGTCTTGCGCCGATTGTCCCGAAGGTTCGACATGAAGCAAAGCGGTCAAGTAGTTATGAATGCTGTCGTTAACGGTGGTGATTCCTTCGCCGTCGATGAGATTTCCGTCGCGGTCGATGCCCAATCCCGTGAATGCCAGCGCTTGGGCGGCCATAAGGGCATTGCTGAAATCGTTTTGGAAATACAAGCCGAGGAAATCGGGCAATTGATTATAGTTGAAATAAAATTTGACGGGTCGATCGGGAGTATTTTCTCTGACGAACGAAAAACCGGCGCGGTTTACCCAATAATGTTTATCTCGTTCCAGAATGACCAATCGCATAATTTGATAGGAGAATGAAAAGGCCAGCAGGTTTTTGTAGGGATAGAGGTATAAATAGGTATCTTTCCCCGTTTTGATTTTCCACAGATTTTGTCCTTCGACATTGATTTTTTTATACACCGATTTCTTTCCCGCCAGTTTGAGCCAATCTTCCAACCGGAAATTTTTTTTCAGATCCAGCACATACAGAAAATCCCAATCGTTACCGGCCACAATATGTGCCGACATCAGGAAAGGTTGGTTTTCAACAAGATATTTTGCCGTTCCGTTCTCAAAAACCGATTGAATACTTTGATCGGCCGCTTGCAGGTCTTCGAAGCCTTTCGTGTGAATCAAAGCTGTCCAAATGGGATCATCGTGAATTTTTTCCCAGGCATCGGTCATATTGTCGGTTTCGAGCATAAAAACCGCATTAGCAGGAACCAACGAAAGTGAATTTTTATTTTTTTTATTACCAAGGTGTAATGCAAGATAAATACCTCCGCCCAATAGGAAGAGAATTGCGAGTATCCAAAAGATTTTTTTCATCCGGAATTTTTGCTTAAAGATAATATAAAAAGACGGAATTTTAAGGTTGTTTTCTGCAGCCGGTATGTTTTTACATAATTGATTATTGATAAAATAAGAGTGTGATTTATTAAAATAAGCGAAAAAACACTTGAATAAGCGCGCATTTTTTTGTACATTTGTGTAATAATAGGGTGATAGGATGTACAAAGTTTTCTTCGAAAAAGGTGTTGTTCTGCTCACGGGGAAGCAATATCAGTCGCCCTATCCTTCCTATGTTTTTCCTTTTTCGAATATTCCCAAATTGTTATTCCGTTTGGAGAAAGGGGAATTTGAAGGTCTGCATTTTTTGGCCTCCAATCCGAAGCGTGCCTGGAAACATTTTTTGCAATTTTTTGATGTCGTGGAGGCGGCAGGAGGCATTGTCAGGAATAAGGATAATAAAATTTTATTCATCTATCGTCGCGGGTTATGGGATCTTCCCAAGGGTAAAACCGAACCGGGGGAAACTTTCCAACACACGGCGATTCGCGAAGTGGGCGAGGAGTGCGGTATTCGAAGGCTTACTATTGAAAAATTTGTAGGCGAAACCTATCATGTTTTTTGGGAAAACAGCCGTCGTAAGATGAAAATCGTCAAATGGTTTTCCATGTTTCACCCCGGAGGCGAACAAGCCGCTCCGCAAGGGGTTGAAGGTATCGAAAAAGTGGAATGGCTCGACCCGAAGTTTGTTTTGCAAGAGGGAACAACCTTTCCCAATATCAGGTATCTGTTGACGAGGCATTTTCCCGGTTTACGACCGGAAGCAGAACAAGGCTCAAAACACCCATTACAATAAGCAGCAGGGTCTGGGCGGACCACATAACTATGGAAAAAGCAAATCCGCCCTCTTTCGAAACGCCGAATAATCGCAAAGCCTCCGTAACAAAAACGGGATAGGTCCCGATGCCACCGTTACTCAAAACGATGGACAAACTACCGATTACAAAAGTGAATATAACGGCCGAAAAGCCCAAATGTGCCGTTTCGGGGAAGGCCAGCATCACCACCCATAGCATGGCCAGATAGAGAAACCATATCAGCAGGGTTTCCAGAATAAAAATCCATTTGTACGGCATCGTGAAGATGTTCATGGCTCCGTGAATGATGCCTTGAGCAAAGGTGAAAATTTTTCGTAAATACGGATGCCGGCTTTTGGATAAAATGTATAAAACGGACAAACCCGCGACGAATAATCCGGCTAGAACCGTTACCGTCCAACCGGGATGACGGGGCAAGTAAGGCGAAAGAAATCCCGTGATTTTTTTCAGTTCCAAGAAAAAGGCCAACAGGATAAACATTCCCAGCATAAAGACATCGGCGATACGCTCGGCGATAATCGTTCCCATGACTTTGTTGAACGGTAATTTTTCATATTTGGCCAAGATGGCGGCCCGCCCGATTTCGCCGCTGCGGGGAATGCCCAGGTTCATCAGATAGGAAACACCGACGGAGAGAACCAAATTGATATTTCGCGGACGTTTGCCTGCAATGGGATAGAGCAAGTATTTCCAGCGGAAAGCCCGGATGAGATGTGAAGCCAAACCCAGCAAAAGCGATAGGAGAATAAGACCGTAATCGGCATGTCGTATGCTGTTTTTGATTTGGTCGAATTGTCGGGAAGTAAAGCCGGAAAGAAAGTAAATCAAAATGCCTATCCCCAAGGCGAGCGGCAGGAATATTTTGAGAAATTTCTTCAAGACTATTTCAGCTTATTCGTTTTCTCGTCCGGGAAAATAATCGTGGGTTGAAATGTTTTGGCTTCTTCGGCATCCATCCACGCATAAGCGATGATGATGACGATATCGCCTTTTTGTACCTTGCGTGCCGCGGGACCGTTCAACGTGATTTCACCCGAACCCGCTTTTCCGGGAATGACGTAGGTTTCCAGACGTTCGCCGTTGTTGATATTGACCACCTGCACTTTCTCGCCGGGAATAATGTTCGAGGCTTTGAGCAAATCTTCGTCAATGGTAATGCTCCCGATATAATTCAATTCGGCGCCGGTAACCCGGACGCGGTGTATTTTTGATTTGAGCACTTCGATTTTCATGGCAGATAAGTTTAGTTGAGCGGAATATTGTCTATCAGGCGGACGTCACCCGCAAATACGGCCGCAAACATACGGTATTTTTTTCCTTCTTCGAATTTTTTTGCAGGTTCCAAGGTGTCGGCTTCGGCAATTTCGACATATTCCGGCGCCAGCAGCGGATGATTTTTCAGCCGGTCGAAAACGAAACGTTTGATTTCTTCCGGCGATTTATGCGGGAACATTCCGGCGCCCTCCTTCATTGTTTTATAGATCAGCGGTGCGGCTTGGCGATGTTCCGGTGTCAAGCGTCTGTTACGCGAACTCATGGCCAACCCGTCCTTTTCGCGGTAAACCGGTACGGGGACAATTTCCACCGGCAGTTGTTGTGTTTTGACCAAATGCCGGATGATTTGCAATTGCTGAAAATCTTTTTCGCCGAAATACGCCTTGTCGGGATTTACCGCATCGAAAAGCAGGTGAACCACCGTTGCCACGCCGTCAAAGTGGCCCGGACGAAATTTTCCCTCCATCACTTTATCCAGCCCGCCGTGATCGTAGGACCGGCTTGCAATATGCCCTTCGTATAAATCCGTTGCTTCGGGAATATAGACAATCATTCCGGGGTTTATCCGTTCCAATAAATACAAATCCCGTTCCAAAGTGCGCGGATATTTTTCCAAATCGTCTTTCCGGTCGAACTGGGTGGGGTTGACAAAAATACTTACCACCGTATAATCGTTTTCCCGTACGGATTGTTTGATCAGGGAAAGATGTCCGTCGTGGAGTGCGCCCATGGTGGGCACAAAACCGATGGAATTTCCTCCTTCCCGGCGACCGTTGAGAAAATCCCGTAAGTTTTTTTTCAAGGTAAAAACAAACATCCGGTTTTTATTGCAAGACGATTCTGTTTCTGAACAATTTGATTTTACCGTCTCTTTCCAGCATTTTCAGTAGCCGTGATATTACCACCCGGCTCGTAGCCAGTTCCTGGGCAATTTCCTGATGCGTTATCTCAATTATCTTACTATCCAGTGCTTCGGCTTTTTCTTTGAGGTAATTATACAGGCGTTCATCTAATTTTTGGAAAGTAATCATATCCAATGTATGTAAAAATTCGGCAATTCGTACACGAAGATTTTTCAATACATACTTCCGCCAATCGGAGAAACGGGCCAGCAATTCGTCCATATTGGCTTTGGGTATCAGCATAATGATTCCGTCCGTTTCGGCAAACATATCCACTTGAATATCATAAAAACTTTCTTCACAGATGCCATACGTGGCGGCACAGGAATCGCCTTCTTTCAGATAAAACAAAATATGCTCGTTGCCTTTGTCATCCGTCCGGAGAACCTTCATAATTCCCGATAATACCAATACGATATATTCAAAAGGTTTGTCACGTTGAATGATGTGTTGTCCTTTGACAACGGGATTAATCAACGAAACTTTATCCAAATATTCAATCAAGTCGTTTTTGAAATACCGGCCGGCCTTTTGTTTGATGAGTTCTTTGGTATCCATATACTACTATTGATATTCGATGATGTTTTTTATCCGGGGCAAATGTTTTTGGAAAATAGCCTTAATACCCAGATTCAAAGATATGTTTTTTATGTGACAATGCATACAATTACCTAAAAATTGGACGATAACCGTATCGTCTTTTATTTCGACAATACGTATATCACCACCGTCTTTTTTCAGAAATTCCCTGATTTCGTTCAAGGTTTCCCTGAGTTTTTCTTGGGGGACATCCGTTTTCATACGATAAATTTATTTTACGGCACAGCCGGCTTGGTTGGTAATACGGATTTTTTCCGTAGGCGGTAATTTTTTATTGCGTTCCATCGTTTGTTCCACGGTTCTTTTCGTGATTTCCTTATAAGCTTCGGCAACGGGTGTGTTTTCCTGCAATGCGGCCGGACGACCGACATCTCCGGCCTCGCGGATACTCTGTACCAGCGGAACTTCACCCAGGAAAGGAAGCGACAATTTTTCCGCCAGATGTTTTCCTCCGTCCCGACCGAAAATGTAATATTTGTTTTCGGGGCATTCGGCCGGTTGGAAATACGACATGTTTTCGATAATGCCCAGGACGGGAACTTTAATGGACGGATTTTCGAACATGTTGATGGCTTTGCGCACATCGGCGATGGCTACGTTCTGGGGCGTTGTCACCACTACGGCGCCCGTAACGGGAACCATTTGCATTACCGAAAGCTGAATATCCCCGGTTCCGGGGGGTAAATCGATGAGCATAAAATCCAAATCGCCCCATTTGGCATCGAACATCAGTTGATTCAGTGCACTGTTGGCCATGGAGCCTCGCCAGATAATAGCTTGTTCGGGTTGGGCGAAGAATCCGATGGA
>CAYUQW010000084.1:0-6541 GCA_964446985.1 uncultured Flavobacteriaceae bacterium | reverse complement strand
ACACCGTATTTTTTCCCTACCTTTACAAAAATTCTCAATTCTAATTATTATGCCTATTCAAAACAATCAGGTCGTATCGTTGAAATACACGCTTCGCGACCCCGAAACCAACGAAATTATCGATCAATCACCGGAAGGACAACCGCTGCAATTCATCGCGGGACACGGACAAATCATTCCGGGGCTGGAAAAAGAACTGATGAAAATGGACAAGGGCGAAAGCAAACAAATCCTTGTCCAGGCCGCCGAAGCTTACGGCGAAGTCAACCCGGACGCTTTTCAGGAAATCGACAAAAATCAATTGAGCCACATCCCCGATTTACAGGAAGGAATGACCCTCTACGGGCAAGACGAACACGGAAGACAAATTCCGGTTAGAATTTCCAAAATCGAAGGCGATAAGGTTACGGTGGATCTCAATCATCCGCTGGCAGGAAAAAATCTGCTTTTCGACGTGACCATCGAAGATGTTCGCGATGCAACGCCCGAAGAACTCGCCCACGGACACGTTCACGGCCCCGGCGGACATCATCATTAAATCAAATCGTTTTCTTTGAAGTAACGAATAATCGCTTCTTTGAAAAGTCTTTCCTTGTCGGCACCTGCGGGCAAGGATTTTTTTTGTTCGAATACGGGCCATCCGTCGACATCACGGCCTGTTTGCTCATAAATCCCGTAAGGCTCAAACAAACGGCACACGGCGATATGCATCAGATTCAGTTTCTCATCCTTGGAAAATCGTCGAAAACCTTTTCCCAATTCCTGCACACCGATCAAATAGAGTATGGTATCTACGGAAGGCGTTTCACCTCCGGTGAATCTTTCCCGGAAAAAGGTTAAAACCTTATCCCAATCTTGTTTTAATCCGTTATCGTTCATTCAGAATTTCAGAATTAACTTGGCAATGGTAAAAAAGATAAACAAACCGAAAATGTCGTTGCTTGTGGTAATAAACGGCCCGGTAGCCACGGCAGGATCGATACCGTATTTGTGCAACATTAGGGGAACAAAGGTCCCTACAAGCGAAGCGATCAAAATAACGGAAATTAATGAAACGGCTACGGTCAATGCCATCAACATATTAAAACCGGGGATGATATGATCCAGAAAAACTTTGCCTACGATCAGCAAAACGGCAGCGAGTATCAATCCGTTGATCAAGCTAAGCGAAATTTCCTTCAAAAGACGTTTCCACAAACTACCTTTTACGCTTCCTTTGGCCAGCGCCTGCACCATAATGGCGGATGATTGTACGCCGACATTACCTGCGGTTGCGGCTATCAATGGCGTAAAGAAAAACAAACTGGCGTACTTGTTCAATGCCGTACTGAAACCGTTCAATACCGTAACACTGATAAACCCGCCCAACAACGCCACTACCAACCAAGGCAAACGTGCTTTGAGCATGGTTTTGATACTGTCATCCGGTTCCACTTCATCGGTTAAACCGGCCGCCATTTGAAAATCTTTCTCGGCTTCTTCCTGGATATAATCCACGACATCGTCCAAGGTGATTTGTCCTACCAGCCTTCCTTGATCATCCACTACCGGCACGACAAAAAGGTCGTATTTTTTCATCAATTGCGCCACTTCCGCCGCAGGATCGTGCACGTTCACATAATGGATATTGTCGTTATAAACTTCTTTGACAGGCGTTTTGGTGGAAGTCGTGAGCAAACGTTTGAGCGAAAGCCGGCCTTTGAGTTTATTTTCGTCGTCAACGACATAAATCGTGTGGACGCGTTCCATATTCTCGGCCTGCTTGCGCATTTCGGAAACGGCACGTAAAATATTCCAATTTTCATTGACTTTGACCAATTCTTTCCCCATCAATCCCCCTGCCGTATCCTCTTCATATTGCAACAAATCGACTATATCCTTGGCGTGGCCGGTATCTTCCAGATTTTGGATAACCTGATGCTTTTCCTTGGCCGACAAATCGGATATCAAATCGGCGGCTTCGTCGGTATCCAGTTCTTCGACAATTTCCGTAATTTCCGAAGGGGAAAGGGCTTTCAGCAACTTTTCCCTGGCATCGTCGTCAAATTCGGCCACTACGTCGGCTGCTTTCTCATCGGGAAGCAGGCGAATAACATAAACAATGTCTTCAACCGGGAAATCTTCCAACAATTCGGCGATATCGGCCGGGTGAAATTCTTGCAACAACTCGAAAACAAGCGCATTGTTTTTGTCTTCAACGGCTTTTTTCAGTTGCTTGATTATATGTTCGTTAATTTCCTTTTTCATTGGTTTTTAATAACTTGGCCAAAAAAACAAAATCCTGCGGGCTGAGTTCTTCCGGCCTTTTTTTTAAGATTTCTTCCGGTATTTTTCCGGCCTGCAAGTTAAGTTTTTTCAAGCTGTTTCTCAACGTTTTTCTGCGTTGATTAAAAGCCGTTTTGACAAGCAGTTTGATCTGTTCGTAATCAATGTTTGGTATTCCGGATTTTTTCCTCAGGCGAATAACCCCCGACTTTACTTTGGGCGGCGGTCGGAAAACCGTTTCGGGAACGGTAAAAAGATATTCGGTCGAATAATACAATTGCGTCAGAACGGATAAAATGCCATAGGTTTTGTTCCCTGGCGATGCGGCAAGGCGTTCGGCCACTTCTTTCTGGAACATTCCGACGGATTCGGATACCAAATCCTTATTTTCCAATAGCTTAAATACAATTTGAGACGAGATATTATACGGAAAATTTCCGACGATTTTTACCTTTTCACGCTTTGTAATTTCGGGCAAATCAATTTTGAGAAAATCCGCTTCCAGGATTTGAATACCTGTTTTTCCTGCATATTTCCGTCTGAGATATGCGACCGATTCCCTGTCTTTTTCGATCAGAATCAAATTCGATGCCTTGCCAATCAAAAAATCGGTGAGAAAACCTTCTCCGGGACCGACTTCAATCAATATTTCCGTTTCATCAACGGCATCGGCAATTTTCCGGGCAATGTTTTTATCCGTTAAAAAATGCTGTCCCAGAAATTTTTTCGGTCTGACAGCCATAATTATTTTTTTCCCGTACTTCCGAAGCCGCCTTCGCCTCGCGCCGTTTCTTCCAACTCGTCCGTCTCTTCCCATCGGACGCGTTCATAGCGGGCTACCACCATTTGAGCGATACGCATCCCGTCCTCGATAACGAAGGTTTTGTCGGAAAGATTGATCATTATTACCTTGATTTCTCCGCGGTAATCGGCATCGATGGTTCCGGGCGAATTGGCGAGTGTAATACCGTGTTTATAAGCCAAGCCGCTGCGGGGACGAATCTGCGCTTCGAAACCTTCGGGCAGGGCGATAAACAAACCGGTTGGTACCAATTTCCTTTCCAAAGGCCGGAGTTCCAAAGGCTCGTCCAGATTGGCACGCAAATCCATTCCGGCGGAGTGAACCGTTTCATACTGCGGTAAAGGATGTTTCGATTTGTTGATGATTTTGACGACGGCCATTTTTTCGGTTTTGACAAAGTTAATCATTTTCGGCATCGCAGCACAAAATGTTCTTTGAATTGCACGGGACGCTTCCACACCAAACCGGAATCGAACAAATCGACGGTTACGTGAAAATCCTTATCGTTGACAATATCGTTCCACGCACGCTCCATTCCCGGCGACCAATGAATATCGTCTATGATCAAAAGAGATTCGTCGTGCATCCGGCTTTTCAAAATGCGAACATATTTTTTTACTGCCTCGTAGTTATGATGACCGTCTAAAAATATCAAATCGTACATGTGATTATCCTTATGTAAAAAATCACCGAAGGAATCGGTCTCCAAGCGCACATTTTTTACGCCCGCTTCCGCCAATTTCAGACCGGTATATTCCGCCAATGCATTGCTCCCTTCTACCGTAATTATTGTAGCATCCGGATTTCCGAAAGCCAAAGCCAGTGTTCCTTGTCCCAAATGCGTTCCCAGTTCCAAAATCATCGACGGTTTGAAATATCTCGTCAACCTGTACAAACGGCGCATATCACGCAAACCGCTTCCGGCATACCGGGCCATCCGGTCGATTCGCCGGCGTGAGGAACCGAATTTTCCCGAACCCGCACCCAAATCCGCAATGTCAAGATAAGATTTATCGGATAACAATTTTTTTCGATAAAGACGAAATTTTTCTTCGATTTCATACGGAATGCCGATTTGCGGAACCCTGTCGGCCAGCGCATAAACAAAAGGCGAATGTATGCCGTAACGCGTTTTGGCCTGTCGTAAATACCGGATATATTGCAGGATTTTTTGACTTATCGTATATGGCTTGTCCTGTGGTTGCATCAAACTTTTTCTATCTTCTTTACGCCTTCGATTTGTTTAATGCGCATCATCAGTTCCTTTAATTCGGATGTATTTTCCAAGCGAACCTGTATCAATCCCTCGAACAAACCGTTCAAATAAGTAAATTCGATATGCTCCAACGGAATTTGCAGATCCACGCTTACGGTTTTGCTGATATCCGCCACGATTCCGGGACGATCCAGACCTGAAATTTTCAACTTGACTTTATATTTTTCCTTGGTGGAATCTATCCAAACGGCGGGAATAATCCGGTGGGCGTATCGCGATTGCAAATAAATGGCATTCGGACAGGTTTTTTTATGTACTTTAATCCCTTCGTTAATCGTGATAAACCCGAAAATGTCGTCTCCGGGCAAGGGATTGCAACAATTCGCCAAGGTATAATCCAAACGTTGCTCGTCCGGACCGAATACGATGGTATCGTAATTAATATCCTCCTCCACGGGCTGCGGAATGGCCGTTTTTTTCTTTTTATCGCGCCTGGGCCAGGAAGTTTGCAGCAATTTCAGGATAATATTTCCCTGCACATTGGCAAAAGCTTTCAGTTCGTCGTTTCCTATTTCACCCGACCCGATTTTATAAAACAATTCACGACTGTTTTTTAGTTTGAAATATTTTTGCAACTGATTGATAGTCTGTTCGTTATATTTCAATTTCAAGGATCGCAATTTTCGTTTCAGGATCTCCTTGCCTTGTTCGATAATATCGTTTTCTTCCTGCCGCAAATAAGCTTTGATCTTCGACCTTGCCCGCCCCGTTGCGGCAATATTCAACCAGGAATGCCGCGGATGCTGATGCGGCGAAGTGATAATGCGCACAATATCCCCGTTGTTCAGCACATAATTCAAAGGAACGATTTTTCCGTTAACTTCCGACGCCCTGGTATGCATACCTACTTCCGTATGAATGTGGAAGGCAAAATCCAATGCGGTGGCGCCTTTCGGCAAGGAAATAACGTCGCCCTTCGGGGTAAAAACGTGGATTTCGTCACTGTACAAATCCAAGCGGATATCATCGATAAAATCCAAGGCATCTTCGTTGGGGTCATTCAAAATCTCCTGTAATTGATTGATCCATTTCTGGATACCCAATTCGGAAGCTTCGTCTTTCCCGCCGTGTTTATATTTGTAATGAGCCGCATAACCTTTTTCGGCAATTTCGTTCATTCGCTCCGAGCGTATTTGCACTTCGACCCATTTATTCTGCGGACCCAAAACGGTAACGTGCAAGGCCTGGTAACCGGTCGATCGGGGTTGGTCCAACCAGTTGCGGACGCGGTCGGAATTGTATTTGAAATAATCCGTGATGATGGAAAAAATATTCCAGGCATACCTTTTTTCCAATTCCAACGGCGCCTTATAAATAATTCTTATGGCGAATTTGTCGTAAATCTCTTCGAACTCCACATTTTTCTGACGCATTTTCCGGTAAATCGAATATATGGATTTCGGCCTGCCCAAAATTTCAAATTCAAAACCTTCTTTCTTCAAACGTTCCTCGACAATGGCCGTAAATTCCTTGATATATTGCTCGCGTTCCTTACGCGTTTCCGCCAGTTTCCGTTTGATTTCGAAATAAGCCTCCGGATCGGTATAGCGTAACGAGAGATCTTCCAGTTCCGTTTTGATTCTGTGCAAACCGAAACGGTGAGCCAAAGGCGCATAAATGTACATCGTTTCCGAAGCGATGCGTTCCTGTTTGTGGCGCGGCATACTCTGCATCGTGCGCATATTGTGGAGCCGGTCGGCAATTTTCACCAAAACAACCCGCACATCGGCACTGAGTGTCAGAATCAGTTTCCGGAAATTTTCCGCCTGCAAGGAAATGTTCTTCTCCTTCGGCAAACGCTTGATTTTCGTAAGGCCGTGAACGATTTCGGCAATTTTTTCCCCGAACTCACGGCGGATATAATCCGTGGTCAAATCGGTATCTTCCACCACGTCGTGCAATAATGCGGCAATGACCGAAATAGGTCCCAATCCCATTTCTTTGGCAACAATCTCGGCTACGGCCAGCGGATGAAAAATGTAGGCTTCACCCGATTTCCTTCGCTGATGCCGGTGCGCTTCCTTGGCCGTTTCGTATGCCTTGCGGATTTGCTTTTCCTGCGTATCGTCCAAATGCGTCTCAATCGACTGCAGGATATCCTCGAAATAGGCATCCATCTTTTGCAATTCCTGCGGTTTATATGTCAATTGCTCGGACATAAGGCATCGATTCTGCGCATAAAGTTATTTAATTTATTT
>CAYUQW010000083.1:0-6573 GCA_964446985.1 uncultured Flavobacteriaceae bacterium | reverse complement strand
CACTACATAATGAAAAAAACGGCCGTAAACCTCAACCATTATTACGATTACGTTTTCTGGAGTTCGCCTTTCAATTCCACTTCCTTTACGCTGGGAGATATAGTCAATAATGCCTGGGCATATTACAAGTTTGACGCAACATTGCAAAACGGTCAAGACTATAATAATCCCGCTTGGGTACGTCTGCATGCTTCCGATACTCCCGGACAAGGAGCAGGTTATGCCATATCCGCTCCGTGCAGTTACGGGGGCGGCAACCTGAATGTTACGATGGAACAAAACAATGCACCGTTCAATACGGGGGACATAAGCGTTCCCGTGCATATCAACGGGACCGGCGCCCAGGATAACGACGATTGGAATTTGATTGGCAATCCTTATCCTTCGGCTGTGGATTTCTCGGCATTTGCTCATGATAATACAAATATTCGCGGAAGTTATTATGCTTGGACCAATTGTGCCGGCTTGGATACCCAAGGCAGACATCAACCGTCGGGTTATACCGTGTACACCGCCGGAACGGGATCCACCGACGCATGCTCGGGTAACGGTGGTCTGACAGCGGAAAAATATATTGCTTCGGGACAAGGATTTTTTGTCGAAGCACGGGCCGATGGAAACGTTGTTTTCAAAAATGCTCACCGTACGGCCAATAATGATAACTTCGTAGGGCGTCAGATCCCGCTTAACCGGGCCTGGTTTGATTTGACCAATGCCGAAGAAAGTATTTTCAGCCAAATTTTGGTCGGATTTATTCCGGGCGCTACCGACGGAGACGACCGTATGTACGATGCCCACGCCATTGGTGCTGCCGGGGCCTATATGTATTTGCTGAACGGTGTCCACCGCTATGTTATCGCCGGATACTCGCCCGATCTTTCCGTAGAACGGCGCATTCCCCTGGGCGTTTATTCCGATGTCCCGCGACAGCTGATTTTCCGCTTACACGGGACCGAAGGCGATCTGAATGCTATGCATATCTATTTGTACGATGCCCAATCAGGAACCTATCACGACGTGCGGTCGAGTGATTATACGTTTACCGTTCCCGCCGGATTTACCGACGATCGTTTCGAATTGGTTTTCCGTCCCGCTACGATGAAAACGGATAAGGATGTGCTCAATAGTTTGACAATAGGCGGCGAAAACGGACATTTTGTCCTAAGATCACAAAGAACGATCAAACGTATAAGGGTTTTTGATTTGAACGGTCGAATGCTTTTGGAACGTCAGGCAAACGGGGCGTCCGAGCATATAATGCGATTTGATCTGAGTTATGCGCCGGAAGGTGTCTATATTTGCCAAATTCGCTTATCCGGCGGGAAAGAGGTTATTCGGAAGATTATGAGATAATTATCAACTTTTTCCTGAAAAGGTCGTTCGTCAAAGGGCGGCCTTTTTTATTTGAATATGCGTTTTCTTTTCCCCATATTTGCACGAAAACAATCCATGTCCCGTGTTTTCCTTTCTTTGGGCTCCAATCAGGGTAATCGCATTCGAGCGCTCGAAAAGGCTTTGGAAGCCCTTGAACGGGAAGCGGGAAAAATTATTCGATGTTCGTCTTTTTACGAAACGCGCGCCTGGGGATTTGACGCTCCGGATTTCCTGAATGCCGTAGTGGAAATTGAAACGACATTTTCACCCGGAAAACTCTTGCAACTCATACAGGAAATAGAACGGCAATCGGGACGAAAACGTTTGCCCTCAGGTGAATATGCCTCACGTCCGTTGGATATCGATATTTTGGCTTATGAAAACCGGATAATCGACCGGCCCGGCCTGAAAATTCCCCACCCTTTGTTGCACAGACGAAATTTCGTATTGATACCCTGGAAAGAAATTGCCCCGGATTTCTTGGTACCCGCGTATGAAAAAACCGTGACGGAATTGTTATCTTTGTCGCAAGATACCTTGCCGGTGAAAAAGACGGGAAAACAATCGGATAAAACGCCTGTTCCTTACGATTTTATTGTAGTGGAGGGAAATATAGGTGCGGGGAAAACCACTTTTGCCAAATTGCTGTCGGACGAATACGGTGCGCGGCTGATTACGGAACGTTTCGAGGAAAACCCTTTCCTGCCCAAATTCTATAAAAATCCCAAACGCTATGCTTTCCCTTTGGAAATGTCTTTTTTGGCCGACCGTTACCAGCAATTGAACGACGAGTTGAACAAACCCGATATGTTCAGCCCGTTTACCGTATCGGATTATTTTGTGATCAAATCCTTGATTTTCGCCGGCGTAACCCTGTCCGACGATGAATACGACCTCTACCGCAAGATTTTCAATTTTATGTATCGCGATTTGCGCAAGCCGGATTTGTACATTTATTTTTATCGAACGCCGGAAGATCTTCTGAAAAATATTGCCAAACGGGGCAGGGAATACGAAAAATATATCACGGCCGGTTATTTGCAACAGGTGCACGAGGCCTATATGAAATTTATCCGCGCCCAAAAAGATTTGAATGTGCTTTTTCTCGATGTCACCGGGATTGATTTTCTGGAAAACCCCGCCGATTACGAACGTATCAAAGCCGAAGTGTTGAAAAAAGTCGAAACACCCTTGCACCGGCACGTTAAAATATAAGATATGCCGAAATTGTTGATGATAGAGACGTCCACGAGGAATTGTTCGGTAGCAATATCGGAAGGAGAGCGGCTGCTTTACGCCATAGATGACGTGTCGGAAAAATATTCTCACGCCGAGCGTTTGCACCGGCATATCGCCGGTTTGTTGGAGCGTGCCGGATGGCAATATAAGGATTTGGATGTTGTGGCCGTGGGCTCGGGGCCGGGTTCCTATACGGGATTGCGTATCGGTGTTTCCGCGGCCAAAGGTTTTGCCTATGTGTTGAAAATCCCGGTCGTCACGGTGATGAGTTTGGAGACTTTGGCAAGAGGTGTCCGTACGGAGGAAGGTTTTATCGTTCCTATGATCGATGCAAGGCGAATGGAAGCTTATACGGCCGTTTACGATGCCGCTTACCGGCAAGTGCGCGAAGTGGAAGCGGAAATTCTGGATGAACATTCATTTGCCGGATATTTGGATAAAACCAAGGTTTATTTTGCAGGCGATGCCGTCCCGAAATTTGAAAAAATCCGTTCGCACGCCAATGCGGTTTTTACGGATATTCGCTATCCGTCGGCCAAGGATATGTTGCCTGTGGCCTTGGAAAAAATCAAGCACAGGGAATTTGAGGATACGGCCTATTTCGAACCGTATTATTTCAAGGATTTTATCGTCAAACGCAAGAAAAAACCTTTGATCTGAACGATGATAATCGATACGCATACCCATTTGTTCGTAGAGCAATTCGATGAGGACCGGGATGAAGTAATCGCCCGTGCCAAAGCCGAGGATGTGGAAAAATTTATCCTTCCCAATATTGATGCCGCTAGTATTCCGGCGCTAAAAAAAACCGTTGCGGATTATCCGGACGATATGTTCCCGTTGATGGGGTTGCACCCGACGTCGGTCAAGGAAAATTACCGCGATGAACTCGCCATTATCGAGCAAGAATTAAAGAACGGAAAATACTACGGCATAGGCGAAATCGGGATGGATTTGTATTGGGACAAAACTTTCGTCAAGGAGCAGGAAATCGTTTTTCGCACGCAACTCAACTGGGCCAAGGAATTGCAGCTGCCCGTCAGTATTCATATCCGGGAAGCGATGCCGAAAACACTGGATATAATCGCAGACGAGCAGGACGGACGTTTGCGCGGTGTCTTACATTGCTTTACGGGAACTTTCGAGGAAGCACAACGGGCCGTGGATTTGAATATGCATTTGGGCATCGGCGGTGTGGTGACTTTCAAAAACGGAAAAATCGACCGGTTTCTAAACCGCATTCCTATTGAAAATATTGTAGTGGAAACGGATGCTCCCTGGCTGACGCCCGCGCCTTTCCGCGGTAAACGTAACGAGCCGGCTTATCTGAAATACATCGTTGAAAAATTGGCCTTGATTTACCGGACAACGCCCGGTGAAATCGCCTGCCTGACGACGCATAACGCGATGGACGTTTTCGGGGAGTTGGTTTAGTCCCGGTTTTCTTTCTTTTCCACTTTGATTTCTTCGATGTGCTTGTCGCTCGCTTTGGTGACGGTATAACGAAATCTTTCGTCTTCCACGCTTTCGCCCGGTTTGGGGATGCGCCCGAAAAGTTCCAGAACATAGCCGCCCAAACTTTCGAAATCTTCGCTTTCCGGAATTTTCAGGCGGTATTGCTCGTTGATTTCGTCGATATTTTTACGGGCCGAGAAAAGATAGGTTTTCTCGTCGAGTTGTTTGTTCGTTCCGCTTTCTTTATCGGTTTCGTCTTCGATTTCACCGAAAAGACTTTCCAGAATATCTTCGATGGTTACAATCCCTGCCGTTCCTCCGTATTCTTCGAAAACCACGGCGATGCTTTTTTTCCGGCGCGTCATTTCTTTCAGCAGGTCGGCGATGTTTTCCGTTTCGGGAACCATAATGACTTTCCGGATGATTTGACGGAGATTTCCGGGCTTTTTGAATAAATCGTAAAAATGAATATATCCGGCGATATTATCGATATTGTCTTTGTAGGCAATGATTTTTGAATGTCCGCTTTCGTTGAAAATTTTCCTGACTTCGTCGATGGGCGTATTGACATCCACGGCCACGATTTCGGTTCGCGGCACCATAATTTCGCGCACTTTGACGTTGCCGAATTCCAAGGCGTTGGAAAACATCCGCAATTCGGGCTCTTCTTCCGCCGTATTTTGCTCTTCGGCGTGCCGGTCGAGGTATTTTTGTATTTCCGATTTGGATATGGAGGTTTCGGAAGCCGAGGCGTAATCTTTATTGATAAGTTTCAATAATCCGTTGGACAGATGGACGACCGTCCAGGAAACGGGGCGAAGAATGAGGTAGATAATGTAAGTGGGGATGGCAAAAATTTTCAAAAACCGGTTGGCATACAGCTGAAAAACGATTTTCGGGATAAATTCCGCCAAAATAAGGATGACGAGGGATGAAATAACGGTTTCCGTAAGCGCGCTTTGCCAGGTATTGAGGTGGATTTTTTGTTGCAATAAGCGGTTGATCAATTCTCCGGCGATAATTCCGTATATGACCAATACCACATTGTTGCCCACGAGCATAGTCGTGATAAAGGATTCGGGATGAGACGTGATACGATCGAGAATTTTACCGGTAAATCCGTGGCTGTTTTTCTTGTCGATTTCCAGCTTCAATTTGTTCGACGTCACATAGGCTATCTCCATTCCGGAGAAAAAAGCCATCATCAGAAGCAAGACTAGAATTGTAAGGATAGCGAAATTCATTTTCCGGTTTTTATATGAAAAACACCTTCCACGTTGTTTACCCGTGCATTACTGAACCGCATATTGGAATCGAAACCGGTTCCTTCGATGTATTCGTCGCCGCGTTGAAATCGTACATGACTGTCTGTGAAAAGATGGTCGTGTTGTTTGTCCCAAAAAAGCCGGCCGGTTGTCAGCGATTCGCCTTTCTCTCCCGTTATTTTTACATTGCCGATTAATTCCGTCAATTCGGTTTGTTTGTACAACACGGCTTTGTCGGCTTGTACACGCGTGTGTCCGTTGTCATTGCGGTTTTTAATAAGGATATCTACGCCCGAGGGAAAAATTTGGGTCTGAAAATCATAATTGGAATAATCTTTCATAACGGGCGCTTGCAATACCAATGCCACATCGCCCTTGAGGGTATAATAGGCTTTGAAATGACGGATTTCCGCAGCGGGAATATAGCCGTTTTCCTTCATAAATAATTGATTTACATCGCGTCTTGCGTGTTTGCATCCGGTCAAAAGAAGGGAAGCCATCCCGAATAACGGAATGGCTAAAAGAATTTTTTTTATGTGAGGTACTTTGGTCAGCACTTTACGGAAATCAGTTGGTAGGAACGCGAACACTTCCGCCTACCCAGCATTTGTCGAATTTGATGACCTTTCCGCCCATTCCTTTAATAAATACTTCTTGTTTGGAAGGTGCCCGGTCGCGATAGGACTGTGCCGCACGCAAAGCGCTTTTACGGATCGTGGGATCCACTTGTGCAGCCTTGCGGGCCAATTCTTCCGCTTTCCAGTAGATGGCCGTTTTTTCAAAAGTCGTATTTCCGCAGATATCGGCACTACGGGCATACATCGAAGCAATCAACAAATAGGGCTTTCCGAAGGAGGGCTTGTATTGAACGGCTTTGAGTGCATATTGACGGGCTACTGATTTATTGCCCATTTTGTCGTAAAGCAAGGCAATACTGTAAGCAATTTCGGCTTTTTTGTAAGGGTCCGTTTCCAATTCGAGGGCTTTCTTGTAATATTCGAGCGCTTTGCCGTATTTCTTCGCTTGTTTGAATTTGATGGCCAGGAAACGTGTGGATGTGGCCGACGGCTCGATTTTATTTAATGATTCCACGATTTTGACAAATAAAGGACCTTGACATTTTTTGGCATACAAACGGGATGCCGCGCGTTTCAACCATTTGGCATCGGTTTTGTGGGCATCGAAACGTTTGCTGTAAAACGGAACCAAGGTTTTGCAATCGCCGAGTTTTCCCAACGTA
>CAYUQW010000082.1:0-6644 GCA_964446985.1 uncultured Flavobacteriaceae bacterium | reverse complement strand
CAACTCCCGGTACGTTTTCATCCAAGTTTCGGCAATATGCTTGTCCTTGAATTTTTCCAATAGCGGAGCGGTTTTTTTGCGATATTCGTCTTTGTCCGTTTCCAAGGCCGATAAAATTTTCCCTTTCATTTCCTCTACATCAAAAACATCATCAACATAAAATCCGGTTTCTCCCGCCACCTCGGGAAATACGCCGTGCTTGTTGGTTACCACGGGAATTCCGCTGAACAATGCTTCGACAACGGGAATGCCGAAACCTTCGAAAATACTAGGATAGATCAACAAACGCGCGGCACGGTAGATTGCTGCCAACTCGTCCATGGGAACACCGGATAGAAACAGAACACGGTCTTGCATACCATTCGTTTCGACAAAATTTTCAATCTTTTTGGCATAAGGGGTTTTGCGTCCTACCAAAACAAGGTGATAGGGCAAATCTTTCAGGGCTTTAACCGCCGTCAGGGCATTTTTTCGCGGTTCGATGGTTCCCACATACAATAGAAATTCCCCGGGCAAACGGTATTTTTTTCTGATTTTTTCGATATCGTCGTTAGAGAAAGTTTGTTTGAATGCCGGATGACAACCTTGGTAAATCACACGGATTTTATCCCCGGAAATTTTCCCGAAACGGATGATATCTTTTTTCGTCTGTTCGCTGATAGCCACGATTAAATCCGCTTCGCGAATGCTTCTATAAAATTTTTGCTTGTAAAAGAAGCGGTCTATGGGTTTATACCATTCCGGATAGCGAAAAAAAATCAGGTCGTGAATCGTAACGATGCTTTTGACCTTTTTCTTGCCGATGCCAAAGGGCAATTCGCCGCTCAATCCGTGATAGATATCGATATGTTCGCGGTCGATATCGCGCAAAATGCCGAAACTGCGCCACAATGCCGGAAACTGTCGCCAGGGAAAGCCCTGAGGATTTTTTTCGATAATGCCGTTGCTTATGTAATTATTATAGGCAGATGTTTTTTTGGGGTTGAACAGGATATATTCGTTCTCCGGATAATAGGTGGACAAAATGCGTATCAAATCCCGGCTGTAATTGCCCAGTCCGGTACGGTTGTGAAAAAAACGTTTGGCATCGTATCCTATTCTCATACCTTGCCGGATTTGATCACATTGCCCAAAACCGTTTCGCCGCCGCGCGTTTTGTCGCCTATAACTACATACACTTCGGTATGTAAAGGTAAGAACAAATCGACACGCGAACCGAATTTGATAAATCCCGCATCGTCGCCCTTTTTGACCTCCATTCCCGGCTTGGCATAATTGACGATGCGTCGGGCTATAATGCCCGCCACTTGCCTGTACATCACGGGGCCGATGTAAGGGTTTTCTATGACGACACTCGTTCGCTCGTTCAGTTCCGACGATTTCGGATGGTATGCCACCAGGTGTTTCCCTTTGTAGTAACGGCTATAAACAACTTTTCCCGAAACGGGATACCGGGTGGAGTGTACATTCAGCGGCGACATGAAAATGGAAATCTGCAAGCGTTTGTCCTTGAAAAATTCCGGTTCGAAAACTTCTTCGATAACAACCACTCGTCCGTCCACCGGCGCAATAATTTCGGTAGGAAGGCTTTGATGAGCACGTTTGGGAAAACGAAAAAAATAAACGATAAGCATAAACAACAACGTACTCACAAACAGGAAAAGATATTGAAACCACCGGTAGGCGATTTTGTATTCTATCAGCACATTCAATCCGATTAACACAAAAAACGACCAGAGGATAATGCGGTAACCTTCCTTATGTATTTTCGTCTTTACCATAATCCCGAGAGCAAAAGTATCGGAAAAATCCCGCTAATGACAAAATAATAACTGTCCAATCGGTCCAGGATTCCGCCGTGTCCGGGCATCAGATTTCCGGAATCCTTAATACCTCTTCGCCTTTTCAGATACGACTCGAATAAATCGCCCGCGGTCGCCAGGAAAACCAAAATTAGGGAGAACAGGAGTATTGTATAAAAATCCAAGTCAATTTGTAAATATTTGACAATCAAAATTATAGAAATTAATACGGCCAGCCATCCCCCGATAACGCCTTCCACGGTTTTTTTGGGTGAGATTTTTGGTGCCAAAGGATGTTTTCCCAAAAATTTTCCCGTCAGATAGGCGAAGGTATCGTATATCCAAATCAAAATAAATATGCCCCATAGAAACAGGCTGCCGATGAAATAATCCTGGCCGATGTAAAATATCACTATGATATAACCGGTCAGAAATGGCAAAAAAATGTAGAGTAATCCCAAGATTTGTTTGATTTGTTCTTTGGGCCCGTGTTTGAATAAAGTGAAAATCAGACAACAAATAAGAATAAGATTCGATATGATGAGGATAGTTAAAACATAAGCACCGGAGTCGTTGCCCGCCAAATCCCCCATAAAAGGAACGGTAACCGTCAGCCATAGGGAAACGGCTGGAATGTAGGTGTTTTTGGGAAGGGACAATAAAGGGATGATTTCACGGAGGGAAAGAAAGTAAAAAACGGATAAGAGCAGTACCGACGGCCACTCGGTGAATTGGCCGTACCATAAAACAACACTTACGATAAGCACATATATCAATCCCGCATAAGTACGCAGGATGAGTTCCCGGACCGCGGATTTATTCTTCATATAATATAAGGTATGCCGTGGGGTGGTTTTGTTCTTTGCCGAAATGTCGGAGGGTGCGGATATTGGCAGGATAATCGGAGGATTTGTACATCCGGTTTATGCGTGTCATTGCTTCCTCAACCGATGTCACCAATTGCCCGGGGCGGGCCAGAAAAACCAACGTACGAGGCAATTCTTCGGGTGTCATCCCGCCGGTTTGTTTACCGGTGATCATAATATCGCCTTGGGCCTCAATCAAAAATTGGGCATTGAGCACAAAAACGGCGTCTTTGGGTGCTTTATGGGTTAATTGCACGGGAATGCCCAGGGATAGTAGTTTTTCAAACAGGGATTCGTCGCTTGTGTAGTATTTGTCCTTTTGCTCTTCCTTCAATATTTTCAGTAGCAATTCTAATAAATCCTTACCGGTGCCGGGCATCGAAAGGAGGAATCTTCCGCCCTTGTCCGTATAACGTTTGACAAAGCGTTCCATAGGTTGCATCGCCTGCCAATCTACGGTTTCCTCCTTATCGTTCTTGGATCTGCCGAAAAATTTGAAAATTCCCATAGAAGTACCAGCTTATTGATTCCCGGGCGGATTTTCCTTGGTGTTTTCCGTTTCCTTTCCGGTTTCTTCTTGTGGTGATGTTTTTTCCCGGTTTTCCGCTTTGTTGTCCTTCTGCTCGTCTTGTTCTGTGTCTTCTTTTTCTTTTTCGAAAGGACGAGGTCCGAGAATTTCCACCAAATCTTCGCGGAACAAAACTTCTTTGTCCAAAAGTCGTTTGGCCAATTGAATCAGCTTGTCCTTATTTTTCAAAAGGATTTCCTTGGCCCGTTGATATTGTTGATCCACCAGTTTTTTGATTTCTTCGTCAATCAACTCGGCGGTTTTTTCGCTGTACGGTTTGCTGAATTGCCATTCCTGTCCGGACGAATCGTAATAGGTAATATGCCCGATTTTGGGATTCATTCCGTAGATGGTCACCATTGCACGTGCCTGTTTGGTAACCTTTTCCAGGTCGTTCAATGCCCCGGTACTCACATTGCCGAAAATAATTTCTTCGGCGGCTCTTCCGCCCAGTGCGGCGGCCATTTCATCCAACATTTGTTCGGGCTCGACGAGTACGCGTTCCTCGGGCTGATACCAGGCCGCTCCTAGTGATTGACCGCGCGGAACAATCGTTACTTTCATCAACGGCGATGCGTGTTCCAGCATCCAGCTGACAAGTGCGTGGCCGGCTTCGTGGTGCGCCACACGTTTTTTCTCGCTTTTTTTGATGACTTTGTTTTTCTTTTCCAGTCCGCCGATAATGCGGTCCACGGCATCGAGAAAATCCTGCTTTTCGACTTTGTCTTTGCCTTTACGGGCGGCAATAAGCGCGGCTTCGTTACAAACATTCGCAATGTCGGCGCCGGAAAATCCGGGTGTCTGACGTGCCAGGAAATCCACATCGACATCATCGCCCAGTTTGAGCGGTTTCATATGCACTTTGAAAATTTCTTTGCGCTCGTTCAAGTCGGGCAAGTCAACGAAAATCTGGCGATCGAAACGTCCGGCACGCAGCAGGGCTTTGTCCAGAACGTCCACGCGGTTGGTTGCGCCTATAACGATTACGTTGTCCTTGGAGCTGAAACCGTCCATTTCCGTAAGCAATTGGTTCAATGTGCTTTCCCGTTCGTCATTGGCGCCGGTAAAATTGGCTTTGCTACGCGAACGTCCGATGGCATCAATCTCGTCGATAAAGATAATCGACGGAGCCTTTTCTTTGGCTTTTTTGAACAAATCACGTACGCGCGATGCGCCCACGCCTACGAACATTTCTACAAAATCGGAGCCTGATAGCGAGAAAAACGGCACATCGGCTTCGCCGGCAACGGCTTTGGCCAAAAGGGTTTTTCCCGTCCCGGGAGGACCTATCAACAATACGCCGCGGGGTATCTTACCGCCTAATCTCGTGTATTTCTCGGGGTTTTTCAGGAAATCCACGATTTCTTTGACTTCTTCCTTGGCTTCTTCCAATCCCGCAACGTCTTTGAACGAAACTTGCGGTTTTTTGTCTTTCTCATAAAGTTGTGCCCGGGATTTACCGATATTGAATACGCCCATACCGCCGGGACCGCTTGAATTTCCGCGCGGCATAACGATACGGAATAGCAAAAACAGGGTGAAAACAAGAATCAGGATATAGAACAAGTTGCTCAAAAGAAATCCCCAAATATCGTTTTCGGTCGTATAGGTTAATTCAAACGGATGCCCTTCCTTCTTGTGTTGTTCCAAACGCTTTTCGAATAATTGCAAATCGCCGAACCGAATCTGAAATGCCGGTGCCGACTGACCGAAAAAATCCTGTTTGGCCATACTCTTAAACGGCTCTTCTTTCATAGCCTCTTCCGTGAGATAGACTTTGGCTATATGTGTGTTGGTAACTACTTCGATTTTTTTGACCTTGTTGTTGTCGATCAGTTCGAAAAGCTTGTCAATACCGAATTTTTGGTTGTTTGACGATTTTCCGCTCCCGAATAATAATGCGGTTAATCCGGTGATAATCAGGAAGTAAAGGAAATATATGCCCCATTTTCCGTTTCCGCCGGGTAAATTGGAGGCAGGTTTCTTGTTCGGTTGGTTGGTATTTTTATTGTTGTCCATAAAATGTTTGCTTATTTGGTGTTGACAGGCAAAACTTCGGCATCGCCCCAAAGGCTTTCCAAATCGTAATATTCCCGGATGGGCCGATAGAAAACGTGCACGATGATATCGCCGTAATCCAGCAAAATCCATTCGGCATTCTCTTCTCCTTCCACGCCGAAGGGTTTTTGGTGCGCAATCTCTTTGACTTTCCTTTGTACGTTATCCGAAATGGCTTTCACTTGTGTATGCGAATCCGCTTCGGTAATCACAAAATAATTGGCTATGCTGTTATCGATATTCTTTAAATCGATTAAAACGGTATTTTCTCCTTTCTTATCGTCGATACTGTTGATGACGGTTTCCAAAAAATCGTTTTTCACAGGCAATTCAATGGCTTTTTTATTCATATTTCACTACATTTACAAAGTTACGTTATTTTTTTGAAAGCATAAGATTTTAATGAAAACTACTCGCAAAATCTGTGCCTAAACTTTTATGCCATTTTGTCATTTTTTATGCGTGCGATATTGCGTAAATTCCCTTCGAATTATTTATCTATGTCCCGGTTGCCGATACCTTTCCGTTGTCATTATGCCCGTCTTGATTCCACACAGGCGGAAATGAAGCGTTTGATTCGGGATTATACATTGCCGGATGCTTGTGTAATTACGGCAGCGGAGCAAACGAAAGGACGCGGCCGTAACCGGGATGCCGGATGGCTGTCGGAAGCGGGAAAAAATGCATTGTTTTCGATGTTTATCCGTTTGAATAAAGTGCTTTCCCCCGCGAGTCTCTATCAATCTGCGGGTTTGGCCGTGGTGAATGTGTTGAATGAACGGTACGGCGTGGAAACCGCTTTGAAATATCCCAATGACATCATTTATGACGGAAAAAAATTGGCCGGTGTGCTTATCGATACCCATATGCGCGGACGAAAAATTTCCTATGCGGTAATCGGTATCGGCCTGAATGTGAACCAAACGGATTTCGGCACATTGACGCGAGCCGTTTCCTTGAAACAAATCACGGGAAAATCGTATGATATCGACTTGTTGCTCGACCGGATAACTGCGGAAATCCTGCGGGTTACGGCGCAGAAACCCTCGGAGATTTTTGAAAAATATCTGTATTTTTGGCAAAAGGCGGGTGAGAAAAGAGGCATTCTCTTCGAAGGTAAGCCTTACGAGGGAAAAATTTTGTTTATAGAAAACGACCGGATCGGTATCCGGCACGAAGGAGAACAAAAAATCTTTCCCGTCCGTCAAGTGGAAGCGCTGCTATGAATTTTCGTATCGAAAAATATCACGCCGGATGGCAAGACCAATGGAACCGTTGCGTTGAGGCGGCGCCCGCCGGTTTTTTTCTGCACAACCGGCATTATATGGATTATCATTCGGAGCGTTTCGA
>CAYUQW010000081.1:0-6652 GCA_964446985.1 uncultured Flavobacteriaceae bacterium | reverse complement strand
ATTTGATGATGCCGGCCGGTTTCCAAATCGATTTCGAGCAACGCATACAGGTCGCCGGTTTTTACGGTCCGGTAATGCAATACGGCTTCCTTGGCGCCCGGCGTGGGGCGGATATACACGGTTGTTTTATTGTTGGCGGGATTTTTTTTGAGAAAATGCCGCAACGTGCCTTCGGGCGGGTCGGGAATGCCTTCGGTGACGGCGTAATAGGTTTTCCGGATTTTATGCTCGCGTAGCATACGGTTGATGCGTTCCAAAGCTTTGGAGGTTTTGGCAAAAATCACGGCACCGCTTGTCGGACGGTCGAGACGGTGGGTAACGCCCAGGAAAACATTCCCGGGTTTACGGTCCCGTTTTTTGATATATGCTTTGAGGGTTTCAGATAGCGGCTTATCGCCCGTACGGTCGCCTTGAACGATTTCGCCGGGTAATTTGTTGACGATCAGCAAATGATTGTCTTCATAAAGAATCCGCGATTCAATAGGATTCCGATTCATCGGGGAAGTTTCCGCTTTTGACATCGTCGCGGTATTGCTCGAAAGCTTGTTTCATTTCGGTGAATAAATCCAGATAGCGGCGCAGGAAACGCGGACTGAAATCTTTGTTCATACCGAGCATATCCTGTGTAACCAAGACTTGTCCGTCCACATACGGTCCGGCACCGATACCGATGACGGGGATTTTTACGCTTTCGGCCACTTCTTTGGCCAGTTGTGCGGGTATTTTTTCCAGAACCAAAGCGAAAATACCGAGTTTTTCGAGCAATTTGGCGTCTTTTCGCAATTTTTCCGCTTCGGCCTCTTCACGTGCGCGAACGGTATAAGTGCCGAATTTGTAAATGGATTGCGGCGTAAGTCCGAGATGTCCCATCACGGGAATGCCTGCCGAAAGGATGCGTTCCACCGATTCGGCTATTTCTTCACCTCCTTCCATCTTTACGGCGTGTCCGCCGGATTCCTTCATAATCCGAATGGCCGATTCCAATGCGCGTTTGGAATTTCCCTGATAGGTTCCGAAAGGCATATCCACCACCACCAGCGCCCTGTCCACACCGCGAACAACCGATTGCGCGTGATAAATCATCTGATCCAGCGTAATGGGTAAAGTGGTTTCGTGTCCGGCCATCACGTTGGAGGCGCTGTCGCCTACAAGCAACACGTCGATTTTGGCGGCGTCCAGAATACGGGCCATGGTATAATCGTAAGCCGTAAGCATGGCGATTTTTTCGCCCTGCCGTTTCATATCGAACAAGGCCTTGGTCGTGATTTTTTTATATTCTTTTTTTTCCATTTTCTTCCCGGCTTTACGAAACAATTCCTTCGGCTATTTGATGCAGTTTTTGTTTGTCTAACAATTTGATTTTCTTGGCTTTGGTGTATATGATTCCTTCTTTTTTGAATGCCGATAAAACACGAATCACCGATTCGGACGCCGTACCGATAATGCTGGAGAGTTCTTCGCGCGACAAAGCGATGTTGATATTTCCTTCTTTGTCCGTACCGAAAACTTCTTCCAGATGCAGTAACGTATCGGCGAGACGCTCCTTGACGGTGTGCTGCGAAATATTGGCAATAAACAGATTGGCCTGCTTGAGGTCTTCACTGAGCATTTCCATAATCCTGCGCGAAAATTTACGGTTATCCAAAGCTTCGTCAAAAGCTTCCTTGGGAATGAAACATGCCGTCATATCTTCCAATGCCGTCAAATTAAGGCTCGGCGGTTCGTTGCTGATGGCCGAGCGGTATCCGATAAGATTACCCGATTTGATGAAACGGACAATTTGTTCCTTGCCCAGCGAATTGTAACGCGTGAGTTTCCCTTTGCCCGACATAATGCAATAGACCCCGTTCATCGATTGACCTTCACGTAATAATACATCGCCTTTTTTATAATGTTGTACTTTTTTATATTGCGAGATACGATCCAATTCCTCCTTGCTCAACTCTTTGAGTGCATTCAGATGGCGTATCAAACACAAATTACAGTTTTTCATGACATACCGGTTTATGGATTTAGTTGCTAACAAATATAATACTTTTCCATTAAAAATGAGATTTGTCATATTTTTTGACTTAATTGTAAAAACGGAGAGGTTTTATTAAATATAATTCATTTTAGATTTCTTTTTGTTGATAAAAAATCAAAATATATTTGGTATTTTCATCTTTATTCAATATTGCCTATAAAAAATCGATATTTTCTTGCGAATTTGATAATTAATTATCTTGGCAAAAGCTTTTCAAACAGGTTTTCAAAAATTATTTACATTTGTGTTCATTATAAAAAAATCCGAGATTATGATGCGTAATACAAAACTTTATCTGATTACATTAGGCTTGATTTTACTTTCTTTATCCGCTTGTAAGCAAAATAACACGGAAAAAACCGCTTTTGCCGATATGCAAAAATTGACGGATAACTACCGTAAACTCCAAGAAGCACAAAAAAATTTCGAAGCAAAACAGAAGGATTTAAAAGCCAAATACGACAGCATAGCCGCGTCGTTTCAGGCCAAGTACCGTGATTTTTTGAGCAGGGCGCAAAAAATGTCCAAGGCCCGTGCCGACAAAGAATATCAACAATTGGCTTTGTTGCAGCAACAAATAACCCTCAAACAACAACAGGAGGCGGCCGCCTTGCAACAGCAAGCCGATTCGGTATTCAAATCGATGTTGGATTCGCTTAAAACCTTTATCGACAAATACGGTAAGGATCACGGATATACCTACATATTCGGCAAGCAGGATTTGAACGGCCTGCTCTACGGTAAACCGGATAAAGATATTACGGACGATATGCTGAAAGCCTTGAACGGCGAAACAAAGAAACAGGAAAAACAATCCGATAAAAAATAAAGCCAAAGCCTATGAAGCGTCGTCTTTTTTTTGTTGCGTTAACCTTGTCGGGAATATTCCGGATGTGGGCACAAGAGGCCTCCGGTCAATCTTTGGCCGGGAAAATCGACGAGGCTTTCAAACCGGTATCGGATTTTTGGTCTTCGGTGGTTTTTTACAGCATACCCATTGCCGGTCTTCGTATACCATTGGTATTGATTATACTGATTCTCGGAGCCACTTTTTTTACGATATATTTTTCGTTTCCGCAATTCAGATTATTCAAAACAGCCATACGTGTCGTTGCCGGAAAATACGACGACATAGATGCCCATGACTCCTTTGTGCCCGCGGATGATCCGTTGATGGACCATCCGGGCGAGGATATCCCCGAAACCATCAAGATCGAAGGGGAACACCACGGTGAAGTTTCGCACTTTCAGGCACTCTCGGCGGCGCTTTCGGCGACAGTCGGTCTCGGTAACATTGCCGGAGTGGCCGTAGCCATCGCCATAGGCGGACCGGGAGCCACTTTTTGGATGATTTTGGCCGGATTGTTGGGAATGGCTTCCAAGTTTACGGAATGTACGCTCGGGGTGAAATACCGCGATATCGGCCCGGACGGTACCGTGTACGGCGGTCCGATGTATTATCTGCAAAAAGGTCTGACGCGTAGAGGCTTCAAAAGTTTGGGCGACATTCTCGCCGCCTTTTTCGCACTGATGGTAATCGGCGGATCTTTCGGCGGTGGAAATATGTTCCAAGCCAACCAGGCTACGGCACAATTTATCGAGTTGTTCAAAATCCGGAACGACAACTGGCGCGTATTCTTCGGTATCATTTTGGCTTTTCTCGTGGGTATAGTCATTATCGGAGGAATTAAACGAATCGGCAAAGTGGCCGAAAAAATCGTTCCGTTTATGGCTATTTTGTATGTTGGGGCCGCGATTTTTATCCTTGTAGCGGAGTTCAAATACATCCCCGACGCTTTCGCGCTTATTATCAAAAATGCTTTTACGCCTATGGCCGGTCTCGGTGGCTTTATCGGCGTGATGATTCAGGGATTCCGTCGCGGAACCTTCTCCAACGAAGCCGGTGTAGGCTCGGCCGCCATTGCCCACTCGGCGGTTAAAACCAAATATCCCGCCAGCGAAGGTATCGTGGCCCTTTTGGAGCCTTTTATCGATACGGTGGTGATTTGTACGATGACCGCTTTGGTGCTCGTGATCACCAACATCAAATTTCACCTTTTCGAATACGGTGACGCTTCCGTCAACGGCAAAGGTGTGGAACTGACCGCCCACGCATTCGATGCGGTGATACCGCATTTCTCCATTATCCTGACCATTGCCGTTATTCTTTTTGCCTTTTCGACAATGCTTTCCTGGTCGTACTACGGCTTGCAAGGATGGAAATTCCTTTTCGGACGCAGCAAGAAAACGGATTTGACCTACAAAATTCTGTTCCTCTTTTTCCTGGTTGTCGGTTCGTCGGTAAAATTGGGTAGCGTGCTCGATTTCTCCGATGCTATGATTTTTGCTATGGTTTTCCCGAATATTATCGGAGTGGCCATATTGGCGCCGGAGGTTAAAGAGGAATTATCCCGCTATCTGAAAGCCATTGCCAAAAAAGATAAGGCCGGGTGAGTTTTTTCAATTTCCGGGAGGGTTGGCACATACGCACACGCCAAGCCGTCCTTTTGTGGTTTGTATTGTTTATGCTTATCGAGGGAGGTATTTTCTATCTCCGTAGCCGTGCCCGGAAACCGTCCTTTGTCCGCTCCGGTTCCCCGGTTGCCCGGCAAATCGATTCCTTGCGTCGTGCCGCCGTTCACCGGGATACGATCTATCCTTTCAACCCCAATTATTTGTCGGATTACAAAGCCTATATGTTGGGCATCGATACGCTTGCCTTGAAAAGAATCAGGGAATTCCGGGCAAAAGGCAATTATTTTCGTTCCAAGGCGGAATTTCGGTCCGTCAGCGGTATTTCCGACTCGCTTTACCGGATTTTGGCGCCATATATAAAAATTCCTTCCTATAATAATTTCAATAGAAGACATTATTCCTTCACCAAGAAAAACAACAGGGTGATATTGAAGAAGGATATCAACACGGCTTCGGCGGAAGATTTGCAAAAAGTCTATGGTATAGGTAAGATTTTATCGAACAGAATTGTCCGTTACCGAAAGAAATTGGGCGGGTTCAGCATTAAGGAACAATTGAAAGATATTTATGCCCTTTCACCGGAGGCTTATGCGGAATTATGGAAATATTTCGATATCGAAACGCCTAAAAAGGTACGCAAAATCCCTTTGAACAAAGCGGATATGATGCAGTTGCGGGAAAATCCGTATATCGATGAAGATTTGGCCGAAAAAATTTACGAATACCGCAGTTTGCACGGAGATTTCAAGAAATTAACGGATTTGAAAAAAGTCCCCGGTTTTCCCGTGGAAAAATTTCAAAGAATCGTTTTATATTTGACCTTAAATTAAATTGATATGTGGCAGTTTGAACCGACGGAGGAACAAAGGCATATTGCGGATGCCGTTCACGATTTTGCGAAGCAGCACATTTTGCCTTACTACAAGCAGTGGGACGAAGAGCAGATTTTTCCCAGGGAATTGTTCGGGAAATTGGGCGAAATGGGATTTATGGGCGTGGTTATTCCCGCGGAATACGGCGGCAGCGGTTTTTCCTATCAGGAATATGTTACCGTGGTGGATGTGTTGTCGCAATACGATCCGTCGATCGGGCTGTCCGTGGCGGCGCATAATTCGTTGTGTACCAATCATATATACGAGTTTGGTAATGAGGAACAAAAACGCAAATGGTTGCCCAAACTCGCTTCGGGCGAATGGATAGGTGCGTGGGGATTGACCGAGCACAACAGCGGGTCGGATGCCGGTGCAATGAGCACTACCGCCCGGGAAGACGGTGATTATCTGGTGATTAACGGTGCCAAAAATTTTATCACGCACGGACGAAGTGCCGAAGTGGCGGTCGTTTTGGTGCGTACGGGTGAGAAAAATACGCGCAATAATGCCACGGCGGTAGTGGTGGAACGCGGTACGCCCGGTTTTTATGCCGGAAAAAAGGAAAACAAACTCGGTATGCGGGCTTCCGAAACCGCGGAAATGATTTTTGACAATTGCCGCGTGCCCAAAGCCAATATTCTGGGAAAAGTGGGTGAAGGTTTCAAGCAAGCTTTGAAAATTCTTGACGGCGGCCGTATTTCCATTGGCGCCAATGCCTTGGGAATTGCCAAAGGGGCCTACAAGGCGGCTCTGCAATATTCCAAGGAGCGTCACCAATTCGGACAACCGATCAGCCGGTTTCAGGCCGTGGCGTTCAAACTTGCCGATATGGCTACGGAAATAGATGCGGCGGAATTATTGATCCGCCGGGCGGCTTATCTCAAAGATCGAGGCGAACGTATGACCAAGGAAGGCGCGATGGCCAAGATGTATGCTTCCGAAATCAGCGTGCGCGTGGCGGAAGATGCCGTGCAGATTTTCGGCGGGTACGGTTATACCAAAGATTTTCCCGTGGAAAAATTCTATCGTGATGCCAAACTGACCACTATCGGCGAAGGAACGACGGAAATTCAAAAATTGGTGATTTCACGGCAGATTTTGAAATAAACCTATTTTTTTACCAGCATTCCGGTATCGACGGGCTCATTGTGGACAAATATTTTAAAACGGTATGTTCCGGTTGTCAGTTTTGATATGTCAATCCGCTTGTTTTTTTGCCAACGAACATTGAGTACTTCCTTGCCGCGCATATCGTAAATTACCATTGTTGCACGTCCGG
>CAYUQW010000080.1:0-6655 GCA_964446985.1 uncultured Flavobacteriaceae bacterium | reverse complement strand
CGCTTTCCAAGGATTTACTCGATATCGGTTTTGAATTGTTGCAAGACGAAAAATCACGTTTGGTTGAACAAATAAAAACTGCTATTGTCGAATTAGTACATTATCAAGACGGTGAATCCCAACCCAATATTTCTGAATTTTTAAGGAATAAATTCCACAAGGATTATTCCGTATTATCCGGTGTTTTTTCTAAGGAAACTGGTATCACGATAGAAAAATATTTAATTCTTCAAAAAATCGAAAGAGCCAAGGAATTGTTGGCTTATAATGAAATGAATATCAGCGAGATAGCATATCTATTGGACTATTCGTCCGTAGCGCATTTTTCCGCACAATTCAAAAAAATAACGGGTTATACACCTTCGCAATTCCGGAAATTGGAACGGCAGGAACGCAAAACTTTGGATGATATATGATCTTGCGTTTTTAGTGCGTTGTCAAAATAAAATCTTGTAAACTTTTTCAATAATTATATAAACTTTCCCGCATTGGGCAATGTAGTTTTGTAGTGTTCAAAACATTACAAAATTATGCTCAATAAAATCATAAAATTCCTAATAGAAAATAAACTCATATCCTTTTTACTTTTGTTTGTGTTGCTGGGTTGGGGTTTGTCCACGGCGCCGTTCGATTGGGATTTAAAAATCATTCCGCAAAACAAAGTTGCCGTGGATGCCATTCCCGATATCGGTGAAAATCAGCAGATTGTCTTTACCAAATGGACCGGACGTTCGCCGCAGGATATCGAGGATCAAATTACCTATCCGCTGACAACGGCTTTGTTGGGAATTCCCGGAGTAAAAACCATTCGCAGTTCGTCGATGTTCGGGTTTTCGTCCATTTATATCATTTTCAATGACGATGTGGATTTCTATTGGAGCCGGAGCCGTATTTTGGAAAAACTCAATTCGCTTCCCAAAGGTTTATTGCCCGACGATGTCCAACCGACTTTGGGACCGGATGCTACGGGTTTGGGACAGATTTTTTGGTACACGCTCGAAGGAAGGGACGAAAACGGCAAGGTTACCGGCGGTTGGAATTTGGACGAATTACGAAGCGTGCAGGATTATTTTGTCAAATATGCACTTTCGTCGGCGGAAGGCGTGTCGGAAGTGGCGTCTATCGGCGGGTTTGTCAAGGAATATCAAATCGATGTCGATCCGCTGAAACTAAAAGAATATAATATCAGTCTCAATCAAGTGGTGGATGCCGTCCGCAAAGCCAATAAGGAAATCGGGGCGAAAACCATTGAAATTAACCAAGTGGAATATTTTGTGCGGGGCTTGGGTTATGTCAAGTCGTTGAAAGATTTGGAAAATACGGTGGTCAAGGAAGTCAATAACACGCCGGTTTATCTGAAAGATATCGCTTTCGTTACCTACGGACCTGCCGAGCGTCGCGGTATTTTGGATAAAGAAGGCGCCGAAGTAGTCGGTGGAGTGGTGGTGGCTCGTTATGGCGCCAATCCGATGCAAGTGATTAAAAATGTCAAGCAAAAAATCAAAGAAATCGGTAGCGGATTGCCCGTAAAAAAATTGAAGGACGGACGAATATCTCACCTGACAATCGTTCCTTTTTACGACAGGACGCAACTCATACAGGAAACCTTGCATACCTTGGATGATGCCTTGACTTTGGAAATTCTCATTACCATTTTGGTCATTATCGTGATGGTGTTCAATCTGCGGGCTTCTTTTCTGATTTCGGGTTTGTTGCCGGTTGCCGTTCTGACGGTTTTTATCACGATGAAACTCTTTCACGTCGATGCCAATATCGTGGCTTTGTCCGGTATTGCCATTGCTATCGGAACGATGGTGGATGTCGGGATTATTCTGACCGAAAACATTATCCGGCATATGAAAGAAAACGAAGCTTCGGATAATCCCTTGCCGATTGATGCGTTGGTATATAATGCCGCTTCGGAAGTTTCGGGGGCGATACTTACGGCGGTTGCCACGACTATCATTAGTTTCCTTCCGGTTTTCACGATGACCGGCGCCGAAGGAAAATTGTTCAAACCTTTGGCATTTACCAAAACGATGGCTTTAACGGCTTCGTTGGTGGTGGCGTTGTTTTTGATACCGCCGTTCGCCGCTTTGATTTTTAAAAAATCCAAGGTCAAAAAGTCCTTCAACAAATGGATAAATATCCTTTGGATTGCTTTGGGATTGATAGGAATTTATTTTCAGATTTATATCGCATTACTACTGATTTTATTAGGGATTTTCGGTTTACTTAAATCAAAATTCAATCTAAATAAAAAGCAAATCAATTGGTTTTATGTAGCTTTGAGTGTTACGGCGGTTTTATGGCTTTTGGCGGAAAATTGGAAGCCCTTGGGTTGGGATAAACCTTTTGTTACCAACCTGATTTTCATTGCCATAGTGAGTTTGGGCTTGCTCGGATTTTTTGCCTTGTTCAAAAAGTATTATGTGCGTATGCTCACGTGGGCTTTGGAAAACAAATGGAAATTTTTGGCATTGCCTTTTACTGTTTTTATTATCGGGGTATTGGCGATGCGTTCCTTGGGCAAAGAATTTGTTCCCGCTTTGGATGAAGGGGCTTTTCTGCTGATGCCGACTTCAATGCCGCACGCCGGCGTAAGTGAAAACAAACGTATTTTGCAACAATTGGATATGGCGGTGGCACAAATTCCCGAAGTGGAAACCGTTGTCGGGAAAGCGGGTAGGGTGGAAAGCGCTTTGGATCCCGCGCCTTTGTCGATGTTTGAAAATATTATCAATTACCGCACGGAATTTATCCAAAATATTCAGGGAACGCCCTTGTTGTTCAAGACGAACAAAGACGGATATTTTGTAACAAAATCAGGGAAATTGGTAGCGGACGGAAAATTTGACATACACAAAATCGATACGTCCAAAGTGGTCTATTTCACCGATTATCCCGACTACAAAAAAGATTTGATACCGGACAAATGGGGAAGCACTTTTCGTCAGTGGCGACCTTTTATCAAAACCAAAGACGATATTTGGAAGGAGATTGTCCGTGTAACCAAATTGCCGGGGATTACTTCCGCTCCCAAATTACAACCGATTCAAACGCGTTTGATAATGTTGCAAACGGGTATGCGCGCACCGATGGGAATAAAAATCAAAGGACAGGATTTGAAAACCATAGAAAATTTCGGTTTGCAATTGGAAAAACTGCTCAAAGAAGTTCCGGGCGTAAAAAAGGAAGCCGTTTTTTCAGATAGAATCGTAGGAAAACCCTATTTGTTGATAAAAATAAATCGTAATAAAATTGTCCGGTACGGATTACAAATTGCAGATGTGCAAAATGTGATTGAAATTGCAGTAGGCGGAAAAAAACTAACCCAAAGCATTGAAGGAAGAGAACGTTATGCCGTTCGTGTGCGTTATCCGCATGAATTGCGAATGAGTCCTTCGGATTTGGAAAATATTTTGGTGCCTTTGAAAAACGGAACACAAATTCCGTTGAAAGAAGTAGCCGAAATTGCATATGAAAGCGGTCCGCAGGTTATCAAGAGCGAAGATACTTTTTTGGTAGGATATGTATTGTTTGACAAAGCACCTGTCGAAGCGGAAATTTCGGTAGTGGAAAAAGCTAAAAACCATTTGCAAAAAGCCATAGACAAAGGGCGTTTGCAAGTGCCCAAAGGGATTACTTACAATTTTACTGGCACTTATGAAAATCAAATACGTGCCGAGAATACCCTTTCAATAGTTGTGCCGCTGACCTTGTTGATTATCTTTTTGATATTGTATTTCCAATTCAGACAAGTAGGGGTAACCTTGATGGTGTTTACGGGTATTGCCATTGCTTTTGCCGGCGGTTTTATTATGCTTTGGCTTTACGGACAGGATTGGTTTTTGAATTTTGCAATAGCAGGACATAATTTCAGGGATATTTTCAATATTCATACGGTTAATTTGAGTGTTGCCGTTTGGGTGGGATTTATTGCCTTGTTTGGAATTGCAACCGACGACGGTGTGGTAATAGCCACGTATTTGACACAAATTTTTAAACAAAACAAACCCGAAACCAAGGAAGAAATACGTCAATCGGTGATAGAGGCTGGAAGTAAACGGATACGTCCTTGTTTGATGACCACTGCCACGACGATTTTGGCATTATTGCCCGTTTTGACATCTACCGGACGCGGAAGCGATATTATGATTCCGATGGCAATTCCGAGTTTCGGCGGTATGTTGGTGGCATTGATAACCTTGTTCGTTGTGCCTGTGCTATTTTCGATAATGAAGGAGAGGAAAATAAAACATATAAAATAAGAAAAATGAAAAATTTACAAATCATACTGCTCATAATAACCGCTAATTTTATCAATGCGCAATCTTTGGACGATTATGTTCAAATGGCACTTGAAAACTCGTCTGCTATAAAAAATAAAATAGCGGATGAAAAAATAGCCGGGGCAAAAATTTTAGAAGCACGCCAATATCCCGATACGCAAATCAATTTTGGGATTTATGCGCTTCAACCGGAAACACGCGTGGGAAATCAGGTGATGAAATGGGGAATTGCTCAACAAATTCCTTGGTTCGGTACCAATAAATCCAAAGAAAATTGGTTGGAAAAAGCCGCGGAGTTGAAAAGGTTTGATACGGATTTGAAAAAAAGAGAAATAATTTACAAAGTAAAAGAATTATTTTTCTGGATGTATGAAAAACAACGTATTATTTACATTCTTAAAGAAAACAAACAAATTCTCAAAACTTACGAAGATATGGCTTTAGGGGCTTTGGCAAACAACCGGACAACAATGACCGAAGTTTTGAAAATAAGGATAAAAAAGAATGAATTGCATGCCGGTATTTACCAAGCGGTTAAGGATTTGAATGCTCTGCAACGACAATTCAATCGTTTATTGGAAAGAGACGAACAAGCCGGTGTCAATTTGCCTGTAAAATTGGATGCTACGGAAATATTGCCTGGCAAAAAACACATCGATAATTTTCCTATGCTTTCAAAAATCATACAAAGCAAAGGTTTATACGAAGATGAAGTTAAAATGTTAAGAAAACAATCGCGACCCAAATTGTTGTTCGGTGTGGATTATATACCGGTAAATCCCCGGACGGATATGACGGTAATGAATAACGGAAAAGATATTTTGATGCCGATGTTGGGACTTTCCATTCCCATATTTAACCGGAGTTATCAAGCAAAAATCCGTCAAGCAAAATTGAAAGGGGAACAAACCCATTGGGCTTATACTGAACAAAAAATCGTTTTGGAAAATATGCTGGATGGATTGATGACCGATTTTAAGAATCAATTGATTTTATTGATGGCGGCACAAAAAAACATACGAGAAACCCAACGGGCGATAGACGTGAGTTTAAAGGCATACGAGACTTCGATATTGGATTATGATATGATTTTGCGTTTGCAATTGGATAAAATCGGCTATCAATTGAAAGCTTTGGAAGCGACTGTAAAAGCGTTCGAATTAAAAGCAAGAATTGACTATTTGACTAATTAAATTAAAAAAACACAAAAATTATGAAAAACATAAAAATTTATCTTATCGGATTGGTGCTATTGGCAGCCGGTATTTTTATCGGAAAACAGATAGACGGAAATCATTCGAGAAATGATACTGCTACTGAAAATAAAGCGGAAAAACAAGTAAACAAGGTGGAACATTGGACTTGTTCTATGCATCCGCAAATTGATTTGCCCGAGCCCGGACAATGTCCGATATGCGGAATGGATTTGATACCGAAAACGGATGATAATCAAAGTCAATCCAAACAAATTATCAAACTGACTTCCAATGCTATGGCGTTGGCGAATATTGAAACAATCACAGTTGGAGAGGATGCTTTGACCGCCGAAAACAACGGTATCCGGTTATCAGGAAAAATTGCGGTCAATACCAGTTTAACTTCCGTTCAGGCGGCTCATTTCGGCGGGCGTATTGAAAAATTATACTATCAAAGTGAGGGTGATTTGATACGTAAAGGAAATAAAATTGCTTTGCTTTATTCCCCCGAATTGGTTACCGCTCAAAATGAATTATTGGAAGCAATGTATGTAAAAAACGAACAACCCGAACTGTATAATGCCGTGCGTAATAAATTGAAAAATTGGAAATTGTCCGAAAAACAAATCCAACGCATTGAAAATACCAAGAAAGTAATCACCAACTTTCCGATGTATGCCGACAAAAACGGATATGTGTTGAAAGTTTTGGTGGAAAACGGCAATCACGTCAAGGAAGGAACGCCGATGTTCCAACTGGCGGATTTGCGTAAAGTTTGGGCGGTTTTGGATGTTTACGAGAAGGATTTACCCAATATCCGTCAAGGTCAAAAGGTGGAAATTACACTCAATGCTTATCCGGGAAAAACATTTGAAGGAACGGTGGGATTTATAGACCCGGTTGTCAACGAAAAAACACGAACGGTGCAGGTGCGGGTGGATTTGCCCAATAAAAACAATTTGCTGAAACCCGGAATGTTGGCGGAAGGAAAAATAAAAGTCAATAAAACCGCAAGTGGAAAGCAAGTGATTAGGATTCCGAAATCGGCGATATTATGGACAGGAAAACGTTCGGTGGTTTATGTAAAAGTCAGTCCCGATAAGCCGGAATTCGAATTGCGTGAAGTGGAATTGGGAGTTTCGGCGGGAGATTATTATGAAATTTTAT
>CAYUQW010000079.1:0-6677 GCA_964446985.1 uncultured Flavobacteriaceae bacterium | reverse complement strand
TATGAAAAAAATCAACCCCGACGATTTCAAAATCAAACCCCGTACGAAAGTTAAAATCAAAGATTTACCTACACGTATCGACCTCGAAGCCGACAAAGAAAAAATCGAAGACGAACTGCGCAAAATACGGCGTAAAATTGCGAAATTACAAACCAAAATCTATGCTGCCGGGACGCCCGCCGTCTATATCGGCATACAAGGAATGGACACCGCCGGCAAAGACAGTATGATCCGCGAAGTTTTCAAGGATATCAATCCGTCCGGCATCCAGGTTTACGATTTCAAAAAACCTACTCCCGAAGAACACGCCCACGATTATATTTGGCGACATTATATCCGTATGCCCGAACGCGGCCTTTTCGTCATCCATAACCGCACACACTACGAAGACGTCCTGATTGCACGCATTCATCCCGAATTGGTGCTTATGCAAAACATCTACGGCATCGATTCCTTGGATAAAATCACCGAAAAATTCTGGAAACAACGCTATCGCCAAATTAAGGATTTCGAAAAATTGCAAACGGAAAACGGTACGGTAATGATCAAATTGTTTCTGCATTTATCGAAGGAAGAACAGAAAAACCGCTTCCTGCGCCGTATTCGCCGCGAAGATAAACAGTGGAAATTCAATGCCGCCGATCTCAAAGAACGTCAACGCTGGGACGAGTATATGAAAATCTACGAAGAAGTGCTTTCCAACACTTCCACTTCCTATGCTCCTTGGTATGCTATTCCTGCCGACGACAAACCGACCGCCCGTTTGATCGCCGCGCATATCATCTATAATACCCTGAAAAAATTAAAGGTGGATTTTCCGAAATTAAGCCCGGAAGAAAAGAAAAAATTCGAGCAATACCGCGAGCAACTGCTCAATGAAAAAGATTAATCTATGGAATCATCCTACTACGAATCCTTGGGCGTTTTCTTTAACGGTATGGACGCGGACGCTTATATTGCCGCATTGGAAAAAGAAAAATTGCCCGTTAAGGTGGATTTGATCGCCCGCGAAGACGATCCCGACGAAATTATCGGTGTGGAAATTTTCATTAAAAAATCCGCCACGGAACCGGCCCTGAAAATCAAACGGCAAATCATCGACGCCACCATCGACAATCCCGAATTCTACCTGCACAATATTCCCGACGAAGAATTACTCCAAATTCCCTATCATCCCGAAGATGCCAACGATTTCGACTATTGGGCGGCCTTGGAACTGATCAAAAGAAAAGGACTGCCATTGGAAAACCGTGATTGGGAAAAATTCCGGCGGGAAAAAATCCTCGAAATACTGGAAAAATCCGCTCCCAAATCCTCCGGCTTGTTTCCCTTGGGACTGAGCATTATCGGTGCGGGGATCATCTTGCTTGCTTTGACCTACAAACAAATTCCTTACCTGAGTTTGCTTTTCTTTACCGGCACGCTGTTCATCGGGAAACATATGAGCAAATCCGGCGGTTTTGACGAAAAAGAGCGGAAAAAAGGCAAAATTTTACTATGGCTTTCAATTGTTTTACTTGTGATAAATCTCTATTTTTCCTATTTGGCCATTACGAATGATTAAGAAAAACCGCCGCTTCTTACGAAACAGCGGTTTTAGTTATAAAAATCAGTCCTTGACATAGCTTTCCGGCGGTACCGGTTCCGGCGCGGGAACACCATTGACTTTACCGTTGTTTTCAGCAGCCGTCCGGTCGATAAAAATTTGATTTTCCTCCGTATTGTTATGTCTGATTTGTACCGGAGTCAATCCCGTATTCCTACTGCCTTTTTTGATCAGGAATATCAACAGCCACAATAAAAACAACCACCACAGGAAAAGAATGATTTTATGCACGAGCGGATTGTCACCGAAAAGGTCGTAAACTTTATACGCATCGGACCAAGCACCGTTTTTACCGACCAAAACCGTACTTGCCAAAAAATGTTTGTGGGCTTTATAATATAAGGTAAAAGGCAAATATCCCACGGCAAATCCGATAAATCCGATCAACGTATTGAGATAACCGATCCCCAAACGCATATACGACCGGATTTCACAGCCGATGAGAAAAACGGCTCCCATACCGAGCAAAAAACCGCCGATAATACTGCCGGCCGTTAAAGAATATTTTACTTTTCCGGCAAAAGCAGGCTCAACATTAAAGAAAATCCAGGCAATCAACACAAAACCGAGCATCACGACCCAATGTGCGGCAATACCGATAAACGGCAAATAACCGCGCATCAAGGTTCGCGTAATTTTGGGCACACCCCACAAACGGTATTTTTTATCGTTTCTTCGCATACTGTCACCCACTTCGCCGGCCACCAACGCACATTCCGTCCCGAAACCGGATTTTCCCAAACCGATACCACCGATAATTCCCGCCGTCAAGGTCAAAATAACATACAACCAACCTTTGTGTGCTACGGATTTATTGAAGGCGATGATATGCCCGTCTTTGATATGCCGCATATAGGAAGGATTGGCAAAACCGCCGTAAAAGGCCACCAAAACCAATAGCAGCGCAAATACCAACCCGATCCAGTAAAAATAATTTTTCCAAGGCGAATACCCCGGACGATAGGTCGCCTGCTCACCTTTATCGGCTTGTCGAACATATTCCAACGTTTCCTGGTGCTTAAAATATCCGGCCAGGTTCCATTCGGCCATCAAATAAAAAGCCGCAATACCGCCGAGACCCATAAAAATGATCGTTACCAGCGAATGAATATTCATCAACGGCACACCACCCATCAAATGATTCAGCGTACAACCGCCGGCCAAACGCGTTCCGTAACTGAACAAGATGCCTCCGAGAAAAGAAACCGCCAACAAACGTTTTCCGTAATAGGCCCACGAACGGCTTTCCTTTTCCATACGTCCGACAAGCCACCCGCCGATCATGATACCCACAATGGGCCAACCTATACCGGGAACAAAAGCCCCGGAAGCATCGGGCAGGAAATGTTCCGCTCCGTGACCGGATACCTTGGCATAAGTCCCGTATATCTCGGAATGAAATCCGAATAAACGGTTGATAAAAACCTCTACACCGCGAAACATTTTTCCCAAATCCGTCGTAACCGTAATGGGTTTCAAATGCGGTTTTTTACCCGCTTGCAATGCGTGCAACCACAAACCGGTCATATACACGATTTGTGCAATTCCGAAAGCAATCCCCGCATAGAGGAAGGACCACTGTTTGTTAAGAAGTTTTTTGTAATTCATAGGGCAATATATTTTGGAGTTAGAAATCGATATGCATCCGCCATAGCAGCATCCGCGTCCAATGCGGTACCTGATCCGACCGGGAAAGGGCAAAATCCGCCGTCATACGCAAATGAGCCGTCATATACCAATTGACTCCCAACGCATAATTCATCAAAACACCCGGCAATGTTTCATTGGCCTCCCGTATGCGACGGGCAACGTCAAAACGATTTATCCTGAAAGCCAACTCCCAGGCTCCGCTACCGTTTTTACGTAAGCAGCAAGGAAATTTCGGTTTTAAGCGACGGAAAACACCGTTTTTATACGGCCGTTGTTCGCCCGTCAAAAAATAACCCGTTGAAAAATAATACGCTTCAAAATCCGGTTGTTGAAATGCAAACCTGTTAGCGTTTCTTTGTTTATATTCACATTCGATATGCCACGGTCCTACCGTCAAAGCCGCTTCGGTTCCCCATTCCATATTACGTCTGGCTCCGGGAACAAGATAACGGTACTTTGTTCCGAAATAATTACCCGCTTTCAATGACAAATCACGATACGGTCGCAATGCCATATTCGCCCCGATATGCGCGTATCCTTGTTTCATATTGATTTTTCCCGATAAACGGGCGGTAAAATTCAGTCCTTTTGTCAAATTCTCATCCGAAAATCCTTTATCGGCGGTTCCGTTGCCCGTTAATGCCAATTGCAAATAAACGAAATGATGAAACAACCGGTTATTGAAATAATGAATACCGCTTCCCCAACGGAAATTTTGCAGAAACGATACGAAGGATCGTTCGTTAAAAATCAGGAATTTACTGCTTGTTCCCATTTCCAATCCCGTCGGTTCGGGCATACTGCCGAGAGCGAAATCGCCCCAACCCGTCCGCAAGCGGATAAAGACATCGCGAAAACTTGTTTTTCCCTTGGCAATATTTATTTCCGCCTTATAATCCACCCGGTTGTTCAAACGCCCTTTCAAGCCCAAATGCACCCGGCGGAAACCCGATGCCACTTGCCAAATGTTGCTCGTATCGGTTTGAGATGCGACAATATCATATTGAATCCTGCCCGTTAAGTGCGGTTTTTTGATTTGTCCGGATGCATAGATACCAAACATCAATAAAATCAATGTAAAACGACGAAAAGCATTTTTCACCGGGAAAATTTTGGCCGTTAATATAAAAAATCACCGAAAAGTTAATGATGACAAAAGGATTTTTATCGATTTTTCATTAAAAATTGTCAGGAGATTTCATAAGAGAAATGAAATAAAACATTTTCCGTTTGTTCAAGTCGATTTTTTTCCTAAATTGAAGGCAATTTCAAAAAAATAACGCTTTATGAAATCATACGACGACAAACACATCAAAAACGTTGCCTTCGTCGGCAGCCACCATAGCGGCAAGACCACGCTTGCCGAAACCATGCTCTTTGAAGCCGGATTGATACCGCGACGCGGAAAAACCGAAGATAAAAATACCGTTTCCGACTTCCACGAAATCGAAAAGGAACGCCAAGGCTCCGTTTTTGCCACACCGCTTCATACGGAATGGCGTAATTACAAAATCAATATCATCGACACCCCCGGTTTGGACGACTTTATCGGCGAAGTGATTTCCGCAATGCGCGTTTCGGATACGGCCCTGATGGTCATCAACGGACAACACGGTGTCGAAGTAGGCACGGAAATTATCTGGGACTATATCCAACGCTTCCACCGGCCGACGGTTTTCGTGGTCAATCAAATCGATGCCGACGGCGTGGATTTCAATAAAGTGTATCAAAGCATCGTCGATTTGGCGGGAAAAAATGCGGTTAAAATTCAATATCCCTACAAAACACCCGACGGCAAACAAGCCATTATCGATGTATTGAAAATGAAGATGTATGTTTTCGGTCCCGAAGGCGGAAAACCCGAAAAACACGATATTCCCGACGATCAAAAAGCCGTTGCCGAAGAATTGCATAACGAACTGGTGGAAAAAGCGGCCGAAAACGACGAAGAACTGATGGAATTGTATTTCGATAAGGGAACCCTCACGGAAGACGAGATGAAATTGGGCATCAAAAAAGGTATGCTCAATCTGGAATTATTCCCCGTTTTCGTTGTGTCCGCCCTCAATAATATGGGAAGCGGACGGCTGATGGGCTTTATCGATAACGTAGCCCCGGCGGCTTCGGAAATTCCGGCCGAACAAACCGAAGAAGGCGATATCGTGGAACCCGACCCCAATGCCCCCGCCGCTTTGTTTGTTTACAAAACTTTCTATGAACCCAATGTAGGAAAAGTTTCCTATTTCAAAGTCAAAGCCGGCACCGTCAAAACAGGCGACAAACTCTTGAACGTGCAAACCGGCGAAACCGAAAACCTCGGACAATTATATATCGTCAACGGAAAAAAACGCGAACCGGTGGATCAACTCACCGCCGGAGACCTCGGCGCCGTGATCAAACTCAAAGAAACCGAAACCTCGCATACCCTTGCCGACCCGGATAAGCCGGTTAAATTCAAACCGATACAATATCCGCAACCGCGTTTGCGTAAGGCCGTTCACGCGGAATCCAAACACGACGAAGAAAAATTGCAGGAAGCCCTCAAACGTATCCACAGCCAAGATCCGACCGTCGTCATTCAGTACGACCGCGAGATGAAACAGCAACTCGTCGGTACACAAGGGGAACTCCACCTGCAAATCGTGGATTGGTTACTCAAAAAAGAGTTCGGCATCAAAGCCGAATTTACCAAACCGAAAGTTTCCTACCGTGAAACCATCCAACGACCGGCTTCGGCCTCGTACCGCCATAAAAAACAATCGGGCGGCGCCGGACAATTCGGTGAAGTTCACCTGAAAATCGAACCTTACTACGAAGGTATGCCCGATCCGGATAGTTTTCCCGTTCGCGGCAAAGAAGAGGACGAACTGCCTTGGGGCGGTAAACTGGTATTCATCAATTCCATCGTGGGCGGTGCCATAGACGCGCGCTATCTGCCGTCCATCAAAAAAGGTATTCTCGAAGTGATGGAAGCCGGCCCGATGACGTCATCGCCCGTACGTGACGTTCGCGTTATCGTTTACGACGGTAAAATGCACCCGGTGGATTCCAACGATATTTCCTTTAAAATCGCCGGATCGCAAGCCTTCAAAAAAGCCTTCCTCGATGCACAGCCCAAATTGTTGGAGCCCATTATGGAGGTGGAAGTCAAAGTGCCCGAAGATGCGCTCGGTAACGTAATGACCGACTTGCAAGGACGGCGTGCCGTCATTCTCGGTATCGACAGCGCCGGAAAATACCAAACCATCAAAGCCTATGTGCCGCTGGCCGAAATGTACCGCTATTCGACCACCTTACGCTCCCTGACGCAAGGACGCGGCACGTTCACGAGCAAGTTTTCCTCCTATGAACCCGTACCGGCGAACATTCAGGAAGAATTGATCAAGCAACATCAGAAAGAACAAGAAGAACAATAAGTTAA
>CAYUQW010000078.1:1874-6702 GCA_964446985.1 uncultured Flavobacteriaceae bacterium | reverse complement strand
GTCGCAGTCCTTGTTGTGTTGGAGGTTGGTTTGTAAGAGCAGAAATGATATAAGTTATTGATAATAAATATTTTGAATTTAAAAAATTGCACGTTATAAGTTGATTTTTATGATTTCCCCGTTTTTCAATGATCGACTTCTCGCGACTTATTACTCGCAAATATAATAAAAAATTTTCAGAAAAAATAAACGGTATGGCGTCCGAGGATTTTTTTCCAATCCACCGAGTCGTTGGCGGAGATAAACCGGAGATTGTCTATCTCGCTTTCGGGAATGGCAAGGATAAAATAGCTGTCGCCGGAAGAACCGGGGTTTTGTATGTTCTCACGGAACCATTGTTCCAAGCGGTCGATTTCCGCCGGAAAGGCCGGGCCTGCAAAGACGGATTTTTGGATGCGATAGAGCCCTGTTTGTTTGAGACGTTTGACTGTGCGGTTGCGCAGTTTGTCATTGCTTATGTCATAGGCGACGAGGTATATTCTGACGGTCATTTTCACGGGATTTGAGGAATATTTTGCAATATTTTTCCGGTTTCGAGATTGAGCAAATAGGATGCCACGCGGTTCATATCGAGGCGAATATGGGTGCGGGGGGTTCGTATGAGATTGTTATGACGGATTTTTTGCCGGGTGAGATATTCGAGCATTTCGGTGATGAGTATTTTTTTGATTTCGCGGGGTATTTGTTCGACGGGGAAGATGTCGATGTCGCTTTTTTTGATTTCGGGATGCCGCAGGGTGCGAAAAACGGCGGCTTCGGCCCATATTCGGTAGGGTTCGATCATATCGTAGGTTAGGGAAGGTTTGGCATATTGGGCGCGATGAAAGAATCCGATATGCGGATCGAGTCCGGCGAAGACGGTTGCTTTGAGGATTTCTTTATACAGGATTCCGTAGGCATAATTAAGGAGCATTTCGGTCAGATGGCGGGTTTTGCGGTAGGTTCTTTTCTCGAACCGGAATTTTTCGGGTAGCAGGCGTTTGTATATTTCGAAGAATTTTTTGCTGTATGCGCCTTCGAATCCGCGAATGGCGTCGGGATTGTCGGGGATTTTCAGGATATCGGTTTCCCAAGGCTTGTCTTGCGGGATAAGTTCGGGCAAACGGGTGCGGCGTGCGGCGGTTTTGGCGAGCCAATGAAAACGGTTTTCAATTTTCCGCAGGATAAGGCGTTTGACGAGTTTCCATCGCAGGTCCGATTGTGCGAAGAGGGCTTGTTTCTTTCGTATTTCGGCGGTGCTTCCGTAGGAAGCGGTCCAAAGCATGGCTTTTACTTCCAAATCGGTTTCGAAATAGACGGGAATACCGCTTTCGGCACATTGCAGGAGCACTTGGGAAGAAATGCGGGCGTTGGTCAGGATATGGACGGATTGGATTTGCAAAATGGAAATTTCATCGGTGCGTTGGTCCGATTCGAGCAGAATCATGCCGTTTTGATAGGACACGTGTGTGCCCGGAGTTTCGATGACGAGTTCCATGGTATGAAAAAATTCCTGACAAAATCGATTATTTATTTGCCCAATTTAGCAAAAAAATGTATATTTGGAAAGCTAAATTTATTATACTTTGGTTTTATGCAATTGGCTTATCAGGAGTTTGTTTTTTCGATGCCGCTGGCGCCTTACGAATCGCGTTTGTTGCGCCGGGCGGTGTTGAAATCGTTGAGCGGTGACAAATTGTGGTATCATCATCATTTGGAGGACGGTTATTGGTATCGCTATCCGTTGATCCAATACAAAAGTATTCGCGGCAAGGCGGCCATTCTCTATTTGGGGAAAGGTATCGAAAAAATAGCCGATTTGTTTCTGGACGGTCGCCGGCCGGTGGAAGTGGACGGACGGGTATTCGATTTCAAAGCGGAGAAAATCCATGCCAAACTGTATGATCTGCAGGTGCGAGACGAAACGGTTTTTGCTTATGATTTGCTGCATTGGTTGCCTTTGCAGGATGACAATTTCGTTACTTACCGGCGGATGGAAGACGAGGATGAGAAGAAAGAATTTCTCAGGAAAATGTTGGTGTCCAATATATTGGCTTTTGCCAAAGGCGTTGGTTGGACCATTGAAAAACCGGTGGAAATAGCGGATTTTACCATCGATAAACGCCAATGGATCAGCTACAAGGATGTGAAACATTTGGGCTTCCGCGTGCATTTCCGCACGAATGTTTTTCTACCGCCGCATATCGGCCTTGGCAAAGGTGCGGCGCATAATTACGGGGTGGTGTTTTACCGGAAGAAAAAGCATGATACTGAAAACGAAACGAACGAAACAATAAAAAAATATGAATAAGGAAAAGCTTACGGTTTATTTGGCGGCTTTGTTGCACGATATCGGCAAGTTTTGGCAAAGGGCGGATAAGTATGATAAGGGAAAGAAAGTTTGGGAATATTTGGATAAGACTTCTTTCCGTGAAGCGAATTTTTGTCCGGAGCACAAGGGCTTTTATTCGCATAAGCACGTTTTATGGACGGCCCAGTTTGTGGAAAAAATTTTGGGTCTTAACGGTTTGAAAATAGGGGATGAAAGCCTGACGCAACTGGCGGCCAAACATCATGCGCCTTCGAATTTTTTGGAAAAACTCATTACCGTTGCCGACCATTTGTCGAGCGGTATGGATCGCAATCAATTGACCGGGGATGCCCGGGACGAAATGGAAGGTGAAAATTACAAGTCAACGGCTTTGCTATCGGTTTTCGAACAATTGGGAAAAGATTTGTATGCGCCGGACCAGCCGTGGAAATACCGCCTGCCTTTGCGAAAATACAATGCCGGGGAAATTATGCCCGGTGAGAAGGAAAAAATAAGCGTTTCCGAAACGGATTATCAAGCCCTTTGGAAGGAATTTTTAGACGAACTGGCGGTTTTGAAAAGCAATTACAACGGAAAAGAGATCGATGCCGCTTATGCCGATACGCTGTTGTTTTTGCTACAAAAATATACGTCCTATATTCCTTCCAGCACGGTGGATTTGCCCGATGTCTCGCTGTATGATCACAGCAAGACGGTGGCGGCTTTTGCCGTGTGTTTGTATGAATATGCGAAGGAGAACAAGATGGAGAATACGGAATTTTTTGAGAAGGAAGATGTCAAACCTTTCTTGCTTTACGGTGCGGACGTATCGGGTATTCAAAAGTATATTTACAATGTCAAATCCAAATATGCCGCCAAAAACCTGAAAGGGCGGTCGTTTATGCTTCATTTGTTCACTACGACGGTTATCCGGAAGATTCTGGACGAACTGGATTTGTATCAAGCCCATATCATTTACAATTCCGGCGGCGGATTTTATCTGTTGTTGCCCAATACGGACCGGGTCAAGGAAAAACTCAGTGAAATCGAAGCGGAAGTGGAAGCGGAATTGTTGGATAAATTCGGCGGACATTTGTATTTGGCTACCGGCTACGTGCCTTTCGGAAACAAAGTTGTAAGGGACAAAAATTTGGGATGCCTGTGGAAACATTTGTCCGATGAAATCAACAAAAGTAAACGCCAACGTTTCCGTAAAAGCATTGAAAACGATTACGAAAAATTCTTTGAACCTTCGGGCACGCCCGGCGATATCGAAAAGGACAGCCTCACTGGCGAGGAATTGGAGAAAAATGCCGTGCGTACGGAGGGAATGGCACTCAACCCGTTGACCTATATGCAAATAGAACTCGGGAAGAATCTGAAACAAGCCAAGTATTGGTATATCGTCAAAGGCGGATGGAGCAAGCGGGAAAAAACGGTGGAGTTTTTGGGTTATTCGCACCTTTTAAGCCCGGACGAAGATGTGCGGTTTCATTCTTTGGAACATGCCGTCAAGATAAAACTCAACGACACGGAAGATTTTATTTCCGGGAATGTCAAGGGCTTGCAAATGTTCGAGTTTTACGGCGGTAACGATTATCCGGTGGATAAAGACGGTTCGCCCAAAACCTTCGACGAACTTACGGAAGGGAATCTGAACAAACTGGGCATTGTTCGAATGGACGTGGACAATTTGGGCTATGTTTTCCAAAGAGGCTTCGAGAAGCATTTGCGCACCTTCAGCCGGATGGCGGCGTTGAGTCGCGGATTGGATTTGTTTTTCAAAGGTTATATCAACACGCTTTGGAAAAGCAAGGACGCCTATAAGGATCATGTTTTCATTCTCTATGCCGGCGGCGACGACGTTTTCGTTTTGGGCGATTGGAACATTGTGATGGAATTTGCCGAAGAACTGCGCGACGATTTCAGGAAATACGTTTGCCGGAATCCGTATCTGACCCTTTCGGGAGGCGAACGGCTCACACCGCCCAAATATCCGATATTGAAAGCGGCCGAGGAGGCCGAAGACGTGGAAAAAGCCGCAAAGGATTACGTGTATGCCCGGGAAAAAATGCCCTATCGCGTAGGACAAGAGGAAAGGATAGAGGAATTTCCCAAGCAAAAGGATGCTTTTACCTTTTTGAATACGGCTTTGGGATGGGAGAGCGAATGGAAACCGGTTAAAGATATGGCCGGAGAGTTATTTGAAAAAATAAACGCAAACAAACTTCCGAAAGCTTTCCTGCAAAAAATCATGGCATATTATGAACGCAAGAATGAAAAACGAACCACATGGCTGATGAGTTACGACTTCGGTCGAATGGCCGGACGATACAAGAAAGAGGCGGAATTTATCGAAGGCGTTTTGCTCGACATTCAAAACAATACATGGAAAGGGGAAGCCCATAGCTTTGCTCATAAGTCGTTTGAAATGTATGCCGTTGCGGCACGCTGGGCGGAATTCCTATACAGGAACAAGCGCAAAAAAGCGGAAGTCAATCAGGAAATGTTAACATAAAAAAAATATAGAACTATGAA
>CAYUQW010000078.1:0-1774 GCA_964446985.1 uncultured Flavobacteriaceae bacterium | reverse complement strand
GCGGAATTTGCCTTTGAAATGGTGGTCAATGTGGTGGCGGAAGACGGCCAAGCACAGCAGGAAGAGGAAAAATTGATCAAACTGTTGGCCGAAGGTATGGAACTTTTGCAGGACGATTATCTCGGCGGAAACGGAAGCCGCGGATACGGAAAAATCAAATTCGTTGTCGAAGAACTGAAACAAAAAGAATATAAAGGGGATAAAGTGGAAGAAAGCAATTATTCCAACGAAGAAGTTTTTAATAAATTCATAAATTCCGATGAAAAAGACGCTTAATATCGTCAAACTTTATTTTACCGAGCCATTGGCGTTGATGTCGGAAAAAAAGGACGAATTCCAAAAGGAAGTGGTGTCCTATCCTTCCGATACGCTGAAAGGAGCTTTGGTGTCGGGCTTGGCTTGGGGATTGCGTGATAAGGATATGGCGTCGTTGAATAGGAAGACGGAAAAATTCAACGAAAATCTCCGGGTCAGTGCCGCCTATCTGTTTTACGAAGACCGGAAACAAAATAAATCCTACTACTTTTTCCCGAAGCCCATGACACGGTTGCCTGTAAAGCCTACCGGAAAACCCGGCGAAAGCAAGCGCATAAAAAAAATTCAATTTATCGAAAAAAGCCTGTTTGAAAAAATCCTGAAGGCCGAAACTTTTCCGTTGGATGATTCCCAAACGCTGCACAACGGAAAAATCATTGTATCCGACAAATCGGTTTTCCGGGAGAAGGTGAAACTGTATGCTTCGGAAACTTACGGCCGAGTGAAAATCGGTAATGTCAATGTGTTGGGAGACGGCGAAAAAGGCAGCCCCTTTTACGTATCGCGAACATTTTTCTATCATAAGAAAGACAAGGAAACCGATGGCGTTGCCGGTTTGTATTTCATTTTCGAAGCCGCCGATGAGGAAACGATGACAATGCTCGATATCGCCTTGAAAGTACTGGAGGACGAAGGCCTTGGAGCCGACCGGCGTTTGGGAAACGGAAGATTTTCCTACCGCATGTCCACCATGGAATTGAACATTCCCGACCAAGCCGACAGGCAAATGATTCTTTCCAAATATATCCCAACACAAGAGGAAATAAAAGGCAAAGTGCTGGAAAACGCATCGTATAATCTGACCAAGCGCGGCGGATATGTGTCGGGAACCCTTCAGGAGAATTTTGCGCATTATTCGAAGCGTAATATTTACACTATAGACGAGGCGTCGGTTTTTGATATCGAGCATACGCTTGCGGGAAAATATGTGGATTTGTTGGATGAGAAAAACAGAAAGGAAATAGGTCACCCGGTTTGGCGGGAAGGAAGGCCCTTGAGCATTGCGCTGAAGGAATCCGGAAATCAAGAACAACAGAATAATTGTGAAAATTAACCTGATGATTATGACCGATAAAATAACCTATACCACGGTAAAAGTAAAACTGCAAACACTGACACCGGTCCATATCGGTAGCGGCAGGGAACTGATGAAAGGCGCGGATTTTTTCTATGAGACTAACAAAAAAAGGCTGGGTAAAGTAAATCCCAAAAAACTTTATCCGGAATACATTGATGATATCGATACATGGAGTGCCGCTATCATGGACGGCAAAGATATTTATCAAGAATTTTTACAAAAACGCCAAGTACCGCTGGAAGCAGTATGCGATGAAATTTTGCCGGTGCGTGCATTCAAACAAGAAGGGAAAGAACTGAAAGAATTTATCCGCAACGGGATGACACAAAATCCCCTGATTGCCGGGAGTTCTGTTAAAGGTGCGATGCGGACGGCGTTGTT
>CAYUQW010000077.1:0-6717 GCA_964446985.1 uncultured Flavobacteriaceae bacterium | reverse complement strand
CTACGAATGCCCATTTTATCTTCTTTGGGACCGATTTCGAATCCTTCCCAACCTTTTTCCACGATAAAAGCATTAATTCCATGGTGTCCTTTTTCGGGATGTGTTTGTGCAATAACCAAAAACGTGTCGGCATGTCCGGCATTGGTAATCCAGTTTTTAACGCCATTAAGCAAATAATAATCTCCTTTGTCAATAGCCGTTGTTCGTTGGTGTGTGGCATCACTTCCGGCTTCCGGTTCGCTCAAAGCAAAAGCGCCCAGTTTTTGTCCCGTGGCAAGGGGTACGAGATATTTTTGCTTTTGTTCCTCGGAACCGAATTTTTCCAGTCCCCAGGTAACGAGTGAGTTGTTTACGCTCATAATTACAGCCGCAGATGCATCCACTTTGGCGATTTCTTCCATTGCCAAAACATAAGAAAGCGTATCCATCCCGCTTCCGCCGTATTCCGGGGAAACCATCATCCCCATAAAGCCCATTTCGCCCATTTTTTTGACTTGTTTTTCGGGGAATTTGGCCTGAATATCACGTTCTATGACATCGGGGAGAAGTTCAGCTTTGGCAAAATCAGCCGCCGCATCTTTTATCATTAAATGTTCTTCGGTTAAATTAAAATCCATATATAATTGATTTTTACTAATTGGTGTTAAAAATACAATTTTTAATGAAAATGACAAATAACTATTATCATTATAATGAAAGATTGATTTGGTAATTATATTTTAAATAAAATACTATATGCCGGATAATTTTTTAAATATCTTTCAATTGTATTCCTTTCTACATTTAAAATTTATTACCTTTGTTTTATAACTAAAAAATTCCTAGCTATGAAAAAAGTATTGACATTGGTTTTCGTAATAATTATATCCGCAGCATTCGGACAAAATTTGAAGAAGAAAGTTTATATTTCCCAACAAAAGGCTATTATGGAGAAGGCTTATGCCTGGCAAGACGGTCAGGTTTATAAAAATGCGTTGTATCAATTGATTGTTTTTTCCGATCATCCCGGGGTATATAAAGACAGTTTGGCAAATTTTTATATGCGAACGGCGGAATTCTATTCTTTGATACCTCTGACCGACGAATTATTGAAGGCTCATCCCGGAGAAGTCAAATATTTACAGATGCAAGCAATAGCTTATGAAAATTTGGGAGACATTAAAAAAGCCATTGATTTGTATGAACAATTATTCAAGAAAAATCCCGATGATGTTTCCACCGGTTTTCGCTTGGCTTGGAATCAATATAAACTCAAACGCATAGATGAGGCGTATGCTACGCTTATGTCATTGAAAGACAAGAAGTTCCCCGAAAAAATTTTGGTACAAATGCCCGCAGGGAAAGATCGTATGCAAGGGGTTCCTTTGAAGGCAGCCTATTATAATCTGCTGGGGTTGGTATCGTATGATTTACATAATTTGAAGTTGGCCGCGGGTTATTTTGAACAGGCTTTAAAGGAATTTCCGGACTTTTTCAGCGCCAAACAGAACAAAGCGGCTGTGGAATTGATGTTGCAAAAACTTGATAAAAGTAACAATAAGGAAACCAAGACAAAAGGCGTTAAAACCAACTAAATTTTAACCGTAGAAAGAAGGCACATCCAAAGGAGGCAGTTTTTTCGCGGCGATGTGCCTGCGCATTCCGTCTATTCCTTGTAATCCGCCGGTGTGAACGGCCAAAATTGCGGTTCCCGGCGTGAAGCGGTTTTTGCTTATCAAATCATAAAGTCCGAATACCATTTTGCCGGTATATACGGGATCAAGGGGGATGCCTGTTTTACGATAAAAATCATTGATAAACCGGATAAGTGAGGCATTTATTTTGGCAAAGCCGCCGAAATGATAATCGCGTATAAGCGCGTAATTCTTTTTGACGGCAAAACGATCGATTTCCCGTTCGAGATAATTTTCTTTCAGTGCCGGGAAGCCAAGTATTTGCTGATGCGGGAAAGATGCATTGACTATGCCCGCAATGGTTCCGCCGGTGCCGACGGCCGTTGTTATTATGTCGAATTTTTCGTCCTCCGGGGAGAGAATTTTTTCGGCTCCGCGAACGCCCAAAAGGTTGGTACCGCCTTGCGGAACAGGATAAAACCGGCCGAACTTCCGGCGAAGAAAGGATTGGAAATGTTCGCTTTCCCGTTCGCGATAGGTTTGCCGGTCAACAAAATACAATTTCATTCCCTGACGAAGCGCAAAGCTTAATGTGGGATTTTGCCGGATAAGATCCGGACGGTTCTTCAATTCGTCACCGCGAATAATTCCGACGGTACGAAAGCCGAATTCTTTTCCTGCGGCTGCCGTAGCGGCGATATGATTGGAAAAAGCCCCGCCAAAGGTTAAGATCGTATCGTGATTTTGTTTGCGGGCTTCAATCAGGTTGAAATAGAGTTTGCGGTATTTATTTCCCGAAATATGCGGGTGCAACTTGTCTTCCCGTTTGATGAACAAACGAATTTGTTTTTGTTCGAGTCGAATATCACGAATTTCAACGGTTTCGGCCGATTTTTCGGGTAGTATCGTCATTTGCCGGATTGCGTTTGCATTATCTTCAATAATTTTTCCAAGGCAATTGCATAGCCGCCGGTTCCTTTTCCTACTACCGAAAATACGGCAACATCACGGATATAGGAAATGCGCCGGAAATCTTCGCGGGAATAAATATCGGAAATATGCACTTCCGCAACGGGGACATCCACCGCTTCGACGGCATCGCGCAAGGCTATGGACGTATGCGTGTAAGCCGCGGGATTCAGAATAATTCCGTTGTAATTTTCTTCGTCTGCCTGTTGGATTTTGTCGATCAGATCGCCTTCGTGGTTACTCTGGAAATAATCGATGCGAACATCCGGAAATTTCCGCCGCAATTCCCCGAGAATCTCTTCAAAACTTCGTTTGCCGTAGATATCCGGATTTCGCTTTCCCAATAAATTCAGATTAGGGCCGTTGATGATAAGAATTTTTTTCATAACTCCCGGATTATTCGGTATAAATCAGATATTTTTTCCGGATTTGCTTGAATTTTGCCAAATCCTTTTGCCAGGTTTTTTTGATGGAATCGGCCGGCAAGCCTTGTTCGATTTGCTTGCGCAGCAATGCATTTCCGGCAATACGTTCGAAACCTTTCCGGAAAAATTTTTCTTTTTTCGCGTAATGTTTGTAAGCCCAAAGAATCCAATCGAGATATATGCCCTTGGGCGGCCTTACGTGGCGCAAATCTTTTCCGTAGCATTTTTCTCCGCGATGTTTGGGATATTTGGCGCCTGCATTCGGCTGCGGCGTGAAGGAGAAACCATTGTGCGGCAAGAAAGGTGATCCGAAAACCTGAAAAGGCCACGGCGTTCCCCGACCCACGCTAACATCCGTCGGTTCCATCAAACAAAGGGAAGGATACAAGGCCACCGCTTGGGCATTGGGAAGATTCGGAGAAGGTTTTACGGGCAACACATAGCGGCTGTGACGTGAATAATTTTTCACGGGAATGACGGTAAGACCGGCACGGACACCGTTTTTCAACCAACCTTCGCCGTTTATCATACGCGCATATTCGCCAATGGTCATTCCGTAAAGAACGGGCACGGGGTGCAGACCTACAAAACTGTAATACGCGGGTTGCATAACCGGACCGTCGATTTCGTCGATATGGGGGTTGGGCCGATCGAGGACAATAACGGGAATCCCGTTTTCGGCGGCGGCTTCCATAACATAATGTAATGTGGAAAGGTAGGTATAGAAACGCACACCGACATCCTGAATATCAAAAAGCAAAACATCAATATTTTTCAGATCTTCCGGCAGCGGTTTTTTGTGTTTACCGTATAGGGAAACCACGGGCAAACCGGTTTTGGCATCGATACCGCTTTCGACCTTTTCGCCGGCATCGTGATCGCCGCGAAAACCGTGTTCGGGCGCAAAGACCTTGACGACTTTAAATCCGTTTTTCAAAAGCAAATCCACCAAATGAACGGTATCGTTCACCGAGGTTTGATTGGCCACAACGGCGATATTCTTGTTTTTCAGCAAAGGAAAATAGGCTGCGGTTTGGAAAATTCCCGGCAGAATTCTCCGGGATTCCGGTGATGTCATTCGTCTTGCCGGAGCCGTTTGTTTTTGTCCTTGACAAGCCGTCAATACGACGGAAAAAAGGATAAAAAGGAAAATCGTAAATTTGAAAACAAATCGACGGACATTGCGATACGAATTTTTCATAGCCAAACGCTTCGTTTCAGGTAGCGGTAACAAAGATAAGGTTTCGGGACCGATTGTAAAAATTGCGGTAGCTTCCGTAATGTTGAGCGTTGTCGTGATGCTTCTTTCCGTTGCCGCAGGTAAGGGAATGCAAGCGAAAATCAGGGAAAAAGTGGCGGTCTTTTCCGGTCACGCATTGATTTTACCGTACAATAACAATCATTCGCAGCTAACTTTGGAACCGGTAAAACTCCGCCAAAATTTTTATCCCGGTTATCACAACTTGCCTGATGTGGCACATATTTCACCTTTCGCGACCATTGGCGGTATCCTGAAAAAGGGGAATGATTTCGAGGGAATTATTTTCAAAGGCGTCGATTCAACCTATGATTGGCATCTTTTCCGGCCGTATTTGAAACAAGGGAAAATTCCGGTTTTCCATAAGCACCAAACGAATGACAGTATATTGATTTCCAGATATTTGGCAGAGAGATTACGTTTGAAAACCGGCGATAAAGTCAGGGCGTATTTTTTACGACGCGGATCGGACAAACCTTTGGTGAGACGGTTTTTTATCGGCGGCATTTATGAAACGGATTTCGAAGATTACGACAAAAACTACATCATCGGCGATTTGAACCAGGTGAGGAAACTCTATCATTGGTCCGACAGTTTGACCGGCGGATTCGAAGTGCTCTATCACCATTTCGACCGGATGGAACAAAACACTGCGGCTTTGAACGAGCAATTGGATCCTATGCTCATCGCATTAAGTCTGCGCGATCTGAATCCGTATCTGTTCGATTGGCTGGATATGTTCGATTTCAATATCTATATCATAATTTTTATTTTGTTGATTGTCAGCGCATTGAGTATGTCCACGGTGATGCTTGTAATGATTACCGAACGCATCCGTCATATCGGTATTTTACGCACTTTGGGCGCGACGGATTTGTCGGTTATGGGTATTTTTCTCCTCAAAGCCTTGTGGTTTGTAGCGACAGGTTTAATTCTCGGAAACATATTGGCATTGGGCATTATCTTTCTGCAAAATCGTTACGGAATAATTAGCTTAAATCCGGAAGTGTATTATGTCAAAAAAGCACCGCTATTGATTTCATTGAAGCAATTGTTAATTTTGGATATAGGCGTAATGGTGCTTATCGGCTTATTGATGATACTTCCCGCCAAGATAGTTTCGGCGATAAAACCGGGTGAAGTTCTAAAATGGGATTAAACACTATGGAAGAAAAAGTTATTTTGGTAGATCAAAACGACAATCCGTTGGGTACGATGGAAAAAATGGAGGCTCATCGAAAGGGGTTGTTACATAGGGCCTTTTCCGTTTTCATTTTTAATGATAAAGGGCAATTGCTATTGCAACAACGGGCTTTATCGAAATACCATTCACCGGGTTTGTGGACCAATACCGTATGCAGTCACCAGCGTGAAGGGGAAAGCACCGAAGCGGCGGCACACAGACGGTTACGCGAGGAGATGGGTTTCGATACGGAAGTCAGGGAGATTTTCGATTTTATTTACCGGGCCGAGTTGGACCGCGGATTGACAGAGCATGAACTGGATCACGTTTTGATAGGAAAATATCAGGGCGATCCCGAACCGAATCCCGGAGAAGTCGCGGCATACGATTACGTTTACTTGCAGGATTTGAAGGAAGACATTCGCAGGCATCCGGAAAAATATACGGCTTGGTTCAAGATTATTTTCGATCGGTCATACGATATACTGGTGCGTGAAGCCGCCAAAATGTTTCGCGATAAACCGTTGTTGTTCGAACCTTATTTCGAAGAAAAGGTTTGGGGCGGGAACAAAATCAAGGAAATTTTCGGATTGAACTCGCCGTATGAACACACGGGTGAAGCCTGGCTTTTATCGGCCGTCCCGGGAAAGGAGACGCCTGTCCGGAGCGGATTTTTCAAAGGAATGACACTCTCGTATCTGTGGCAAATATTGGACAGCCCGTTTTGGGGCGATTATGCAGGGAAAAAGGAACAGGATTTCCCTTTGTTGTTAAAAATTATCGATGCGGAACGGGATTTATCGGTTCAAGTACATCCGGACGACGATACGGCAAGGGAAAAACATAACGGTTTCGGGAAAAACGAGATGTGGCGTATCCTGGATGCCGGACCGGGAAGTGTCATTTATGCCGGATTGAAAGAAGGCGTAACCCGGGGAGATTTTCTGCAAGCCTTGAAGGAAAAACGTTTGGAGGAGGTTTTGCGTCCGTTGGAAGTCCGTGCGGGGGATATGGTTTTTATTCCTGCTGGCACCGTACATGCCATCGGGAAAGGAATTTTATTGGCCGAAGTCCAACAAACATCCGACATTACCTACCGCATCTATGACTGGAACCGCACCGGTTTGGACGGGAAACCGCGGCCGTTACATATTGAGGAAGCCTTGGAGGTTATTCAATTTGACAGTCGTCCGAAGCTTGTCCGTAAAGAACTCAAAACGCCTTATTTTTCGGTAGAAGACAAAAAAATCGACCGGGATTCAATGTTGA